>JAEZBW010000553.1 GCA_023426765.1 Bacillota bacterium | reverse complement strand
CTGCAGGGTACAGGCGTGGCCTTTGCCTTTGTTGTCATCACGACCTTCATCAGTTCTATTTTCAGCATTATTTATCCTGTACTTTCAAGGATATTTATCGATCGGATTCTCACCGGACAAAATCCTGACTGGCTTTATCCCTTCATCCTCGCATTGTCAGGGATTACTGCCCTGTCTTTAATCATTCAGCTGATCAGTACCCTGTATAACCTGAAAATTGAGGGCAAGCTGGCTATTATCGCCAATGCGTCGTTTATGTGGCATCTGCTGCGCCTGCCGGTTGAGTTCTTCTCCCAGCGCATGGCAGGGGATATTGCCGGACGGGCAAGCAACAACCAGGGGATCGCTTCCTCCATCATCAAACAGTTTGCTCCCATCACTCTTGATTTTATCACCATGATCTTCTATCTCACCGTCATGATCCGATACAGCCCCATCCTTACCCTGGTCGGCATATCCTCAATTTTTATCAATATGTTTGTTGCCCGGGTCATCTCGAAAAAGCGCATCAATCTCACCCGCGTTCAGATGCGCGATGCCGGCAAGCTTTCCGCTGCTACGGTTTCCGGGATCGAAATGATAGAGACCATTAAGGCCAGCGGTGCGGAAAATGGATATTTTGAGAAATGGTCGGGCTATCATGCAAGCGTTAATACCCAATCCGTAAGGTTTACCAGGCTCAATCAATATCTGGGGGCAGTTCCGGGACTGATATCCTCCCTTGTAAACACCGTTATCCTGATGCTGGGTGTGCTGTTTACCATGCAGGGCGGCTTTACCACCGGTATGATTCTGGCCTTTCAGGGCTTTATGAGCTCCTTCCGGTCACCGGTGGACAAATTCATATCCGTAGGCCAGTCCATGCTGGAAATGCGTACGAATATGGAGAGAATTGAAGATGTGATGAAGTATCCCGTCGATCGTATGCTTCAGAAGAAGGATTCGGAGGATGAAAATGCAACCTGTGACAAGCTCTCCGGTGAGCTTGAGATAAAGGATCTCACCTTTGGGTATTCCCGCCTTGCCGAACCGGTGATCAAGAATTTTAACCTGAAGCTTCAGCCGGGGAAGAGCGTTGCGCTCATTGGTTCATCAGGCTGCGGAAAATCGACGGTTTCAAAGCTCATATCCGGATTGTATGCACCCTGGAGCGGAGAGATCCTCTTTGACGGCAAACCCATCGACTCCATCAAACGGGAGATCCTTACCGGCTCCATTGCAGTGGTGGATCAGGATATCATCCTCTTTGAAGATACCATCGCCAATAATATCAAAATGTGGGACAACTCCATCGAGGATTTTGAAATGATACTGGCTGCCCGGGATGCACAGCTTCATGAGGACATCATGCAGCGGGACGGCGGATACCGGTATAAGATTATGGAAGGCGGACGGGATTTTTCGGGCGGTCAGCGTCAGCGTATGGAAATCGCCCGGGTACTGGCCCAGGATCCGACCATCATCATCATGGATGAGGCCACCAGCGCCCTGGACGCCAAGACGGAATTCAATGTGACCCGTGCTGTTAAGGCCAGAGGAATATCTCTCATCATTGTGGCCCATCGTCTTTCCACCATCCGGGATTGCGATGAGATCATCGTCCTGGATAAGGGAGAAATCGTGGAACAGGGCACTCATGAAGAGCTTATGAGCAATGACGGATATTATGCAAGGCTGGTTGCAAACGAATAGAAAGGAGTGGCGTCGATGAATTGGTTTGACGAACAGATCAAAGAGCGCCTGAAAAATGACGATCAATGTTTTTCCGAGGCATTTGCCAATATGTCCTCAGTGGTGATGGGCAAATCCATTCTGAATGCCTTTACGGCAGAGGACAAAAGGGCCAATGATGCCATTGCAGAGATCCTCTCCTTCTATTCCATTAAGATGGAAGAAACCGATCAGACCTTTCGGGATCTCAATGAAAAGCTTGAGTATTACATGCGCCCCCATGGCATTATGCGGCGCACTGTGAAGCTTGAGGAGGGGTGGCATAGGGATTGTATCGGCGCTCTCCTGGGCCAGACCAGTGAAGGGGAGATCATAGCGCTGATGCCTGGTAAAATCAGCGGGTATACCTTTTTTGATCATCAGCTCGGCAAATGGGTGAGGATAACAAAAAAGAATGCTGACAGGATTTGTGCAGATGCGATTTGCTTCTATAAACCCTTTCCGCTGAAGGAGCTGAAGATTTCCGATCTGATGCTGTATACCCTGAAAACCCTGACAGCAACAGATTTGCTGATGATCGTTCTGGCGACCCTGATCACCACCCTCATGGGTATGTTTCTGCCTTACCTGAACAAGCTCCTGTTTGAGAAGGTCGTACCCAGTGGTGAAGTCAAATTGATCATTCCTATTGCGTTATTTTTTATCGGAGTTTCGGTCAGTCAGGCTCTGATCAGAATAACCTCATCCCTGATACAGGCGCGGGTGAATACAAAAATCAATATTTCAGTTCAGGCTGCAGCGATGATGCGTGTTCTGGTGATGCCGGCGGTATTCTTTAAGAACTACTCCGCAGGTGAGCTTGCCAGCCGCGTTGGATATGTCAACAGACTGTGCAATATGCTGCAGGAAACCATCCTGTCGGTGGGATTGTCCTCACTGTTCTCCCTGGCCTATATTTCTCAGATATTTGCCTATTCACCGGGGCTTGTGGTACCTGCTCTGCTGGTGATCCTGGTATCGAGCCTGATCACCGCGGGGACTGCACTGCTGAGCATGAAGCATACCAAAAAGACCATGGAGCTGTCAGCGAAGCAGAGCGGTATGCAATATGCCCTCATCACCGGTATTCAGAAAATACGGCTGACAGGAGCGGAGAAAAGGGCTTTTGGCAGATGGGCTAATGCCTATACCGAGATCGCAAAGCTCATCTATGATCCGCCGGCATTCTTGAAATATGGCGACATCCTGTCCACCGCAATTTACTCTGTCGGAGCTATCGCCATTTACTATTATGCAGCGGCCACCGGGGTAGGGGTTGCGGGCTATATGGCCTTTACCGTATCCTACGGTATGGTCAGCGGAGCTTTTAACTCACTCTTCGGCATTGTGACCACCATTGCCAGCGTAAAACCGACGCTGGAAATGGCATTGCCCTTGCTGAAGACTGTTCCTGAAGCGTCATCCGGTAAAAAAATCGTTACCCAGGTAACTGGGAATATAGAGCTTTCCAATGTATCCTTCCGCTATAGCGAGAGTATGCCCCTCATCATCGACAATCTGTCCCTGAAGATAAAGGCCGGACAATATATTGCCATTGTAGGGCAAACCGGCTGCGGCAAATCCACTCTGCTGCGTCTGCTCCTGGGATTTGAGAGCCCGCTTAAAGGTGCGATTTATTATGATAATAAGGATATGTCCTCCCTGGATCTGAAATCCCTGCGCCGCAATATCGGGGTGGTGATGCAGAACGGCAAGCTGATGCAGGGGGATATCTATTCCAACATCGTTGTCGCAGCACCCTGGATGACCCTTCAGGATGCCTGGGATGCCGCTGAGCTGGCGGGTATTGCCGATGATGTCCGTGCCATGCCCATGGGTATGCACACTATCATTTCTGAAGGATCGGGAGGGATTTCCGGAGGACAGAAGCAGCGCCTGATGATAGCCCGGGCTATAGCGCCTAAACCCAGGATTATCATGCTCGATGAGGCTACAAGCGCTTTGGACAATATCACCCAAAAGCGCGT
>JAEZBW010000409.1 GCA_023426765.1 Bacillota bacterium | reverse complement strand
TATTTATCCTATGCATCCGATGGCTACCTTTTCATTATTAAGGCTGGCGTCAGATCTGGGTTCGAACAACCGCTCTGTCTTTACTTTTTTTGCTGATGAAAAGAATGACACTGGCTCTTATGACTGGTTTGTGAAGAATAGGGATATTTTAAATAGTACAGGCGAGTTACAGTTCTACACAGTCGATCTGTTGTTTGAATATTTCAAAGACAAAATTAATTCAGATAACCAGGAACTAAGGCAGACAGTGAAAGAGTATGTGAGGAATTTTGAAACATCTCTTCGTGAACTAAGCAAGATCAGGTCTACATCGGGTAGTCTGGAATTGCACGATGAGCTTTATACTAGTATTTTAAGGACAATGGTTATTTATCAAATAATTGGTGTTGATATTAACGAGAGGACATTGAAATTTGGGCTTAATATGAATACGCAGAGTAAGGAAAAAGACCTTGAGTACTGCTTAAAGGTTGCTTGCTCGAAAAAAATTATTTATCTTAATGATACAAACCATTGTTATGAATTTAGAAGGAACGATGCTGTTGATATTAATGGTTTAATCAGGGACTACAAGCAGGTAGAGGAGAATATTCCTGCTGACCTTATGAAGGAAATCGAAACCATTGTTAAACAGGATGAAATAAAAAAGATTAGTAAATTCTTCAAAGATGAATACTACCTTGACCCGGTTAAGTATAACTTTACCTATAAAGAGGATAAACGTCTTATTCGCAGGTTTTGTGCTGTAAAAGATATTGAAAATCCGAAGTTTTTTGAAAAACTTTTGTCAGAAATGGAGGGTGAGAAGGAATATAAGAAAAGTTATGAAGGCATAGCTTTATATGTGTTCTGTGAAACTGAGGATGATGTAAAAAAAGCAAGAGCTTTAGCTAGAAACAATCCATCTCCCAATATAGTCATAGGAATACCTATAGAAGAGAATAAAATACTTGATGATGTATTTTCGCTAAAGGCTGCGTTTGCCATTGACAGACGGGAGTTTTCATCTCAGGATATTGGAATTTTAAAAGAGCAAATTCAATTTTATGATAATTCACTTAATAATAAACTTAAGCAGCATATTACAAGCAAAAATTTAATATTCTACGGAGAAAAAGGAATAGAATTAACCAATGGTGCAAGTGATGATGATGCAGCAGCGGTAAAAATGCTTGAAAATATTTATGAGGCTAAAAGAAATAAAATAAACCATGAGGATATAAACAAAAGTCATTTGTTTAAAGAAAGTAGCAATGCAGCCTTAAGAGAAGCAGTTGAGATATTGCTGGACTTTAATAAACCTTTATATTTCAGGAAAGATTATGCCGCAGATCGTGGAGATATAAAGTATATGCAGAATGTACTGCTTCAGCATGGAGTAATAAAACAAGTACAAACGTTAGGGAATCAAGTAATATGCGAGTTGGAGCAAGAACCAAATAAATTTGCCAAAGTAATGCCGGCTTTAGCAGCTATGCTTCAGGAATTAAAGTCTTTTGGTACAGCTATTCGTCCACATGGGCTTATAGAAGATTATATGAAAACATATGGAATTGGTTATAATGCTGCCATATTGTTTTTTGCGGTAGCAAAAAGATATTATAAAGATAGTCTGATTATTTTACCTGAAGCACATGATATTGGTACTTTGAAAGTAACCTCATATGACTCTCTCTTAGATTTATTATACTATCAGAAGTATAAGAATGCTGTTATGGAATATAAGCAAATTCAGGAGCATGATGCATTTTTTATAAAAGAAATGTATAAGTTGATTACCAACCAGAGTATTGCTGTAGAAACTACTGTAACGATAGACCAGTTGCATGAACAGCTAAAAGCCTGGTATAAGGGATTGGATGATATTTGTAGAGTTAAAAGCATCTATGAAGTTAATGAACTGGATGTTTTTATTGAGGTATTCAACAAAATAGATAGGGTTAGTGCCCGTGATTTTATCCTTGAAGAAATCAAAACGATTTATGGCCATGACAGGCAGGACTTAATCCTGACAGATATGGTTCCGCAATTAGTGGCTAAATTTAAGAAGGACAAAGAATTAATTGAGCAGGGATACTATATTGTACGTGAAAGATTATTCAAGGAGATTAAGGGGATTTTTAATGCGAACGATTCAACCTTTGATGAAATAAATACTTCTATAAACCATTGGATTGAAGGTTTAACCGAGGCTCAAAGGAGTTTTAAAAATGAACTCCAAAATGACGATAGCAAACCCTTGGTGATGCACTTGGGGAAATCTGCTGACTGTGAAGAGCTATTTATGAAAACCATTCCTGGTAGCTACAATCTTGGCTCTGTGAGGACATGGGCAACTAATAAAATTGATTCCTATGTGCAGAAACTTAAAGCAGGTAAGCAACATGTTGAAACAGGGCTTTACAATGTTGCTCCACCAAAGTATAGGTTAGCAGGTAAAGATTTATATGAAAGCATTTTAACTGATACATTCACTGAAACCATAGTAAGGGTAACCTATATTGGTGAATTACGACTGGAAATTGTTCCAGATGAAGCACATCAAAAAGTATATATAACTTCTAATGGTCATGACCCTAAAGATGGGAATACTCAGAGAGAGGAAAGCAGTGATGCTTTTAAGTTTGAAACCAAAGATGATAAGAGTATTCGTTTCTGTGGGGTTGATAGAGAAAGTAAATTCAGCAAAGTAATTACGCTCCAATTGGTTAATGAAGATAATAAATTCGAAGTAAAGTATGTTCCCAAACCTAAGCAGTTAACGATAGGTTCTCAAGAAACACGTGAAGACGATCCGGAGATACAGGTTACTCTGCCAAAGGATGAAGAAAGCCTTGCAAAATGTTTCAAAAGCATTATTAAACAGTCAAAAACAAAATATAATTTGAAGGATCGTGATTTTGCAAAAGTTTTAAAAGCTTTACTTGAAGAGTATAAGGGGTAATGTATGAGTAATGTTATTGTCTATTCAGACTTGCAAAAGACATATACTGATCAATTTGATGTAATGGTAAAACGGATTGAGGACTACGTGGATGCTTATAGTAGAATATTGGAAGCAATCTATCAGCAACAGTCTTTGGTTGTAGTCGTCCAAAACAAGCATTGTATAAATTATCTTAAAAAGATGCAGGAACGTTATAACGACCATATTATAATTAAAGTCAATTCGCCTCGGGAACGGTTTAAAGAGGTGGTTGGAATTAGCATTCCTGACTATATTTCTGAAGAAGAAATGGTAAAGGATCGGTTGATTAAAAGAACTAATGAGGTTTTATTTAATATAGGGATGAGTTTTGAAGATAATATCCTTAATCATTACCTTGGTAGTTATTTTACAAATGTTCGCTTCCCGTTTCCTAAGATTGTAGATTTTCTTAAAAGTCTGGATTTAAGTCCGTTGGATTCTTCCGATGGTGTGATTATATTATACAAAGTATTTAAGAGGAGAATGAGACTTTGGCAAGAAAACTGCAAAACAGAATCTGAGAATAATATAGTAAGTGCTTTTTTGGATAACCATGAGGCATTACTTGTAAAAATTGCGAAGTACCTGATACTTAAAAATTATCCTAAGTATATTGTTGAAGATATTATAGGTGAACTTGCAAAAGATTTTGACAAGCTGCGAATAAAGGATGCCCCTTTTATCCATAAGGATATGGATACAATGGATATCCAGAGGAACATCAAGATCTTTTTGAATCAAAAAACTATATCGGGCTTAAATACCGAGGACATCGTTCATGAAATAGAATGTCTTTCCGGCTTGTTCGATGAAGAACTTCAGTATGTGTATAATATATTGAAGCAGAACCAAGGTGTATTAGATACATCAATATTGCATAAAATTCGTGCGAAATTTAAAAATGGATCGGATTTAGATTCCATGTTCCAAGAAAAACTTAACAATATAATTCCACCATCAGAGGTTGTGAACCCAGAAAATATTGTCAAGTCTGATGATTGGATTTCATGGGCATTAACCTCCTATTTGCCCTATAGATTTTGGATGGAATCTAATGATATTTGCAATGAAAAGATTGATCAATATTCTTCGTTGTATGGCGATTGGATATTTAGTAATTATGATAGCCTTATTTCTAGTGAAGGAAGAATGCTGCATAAAACAATGACGAATATAAGTTCCTCTGTTAAAGAGAATGAGCTATCTTTAATCGTAATTATAGACAACTTCAATTACAAATATGTATCCATGTGCAAAGAATACTTTAGTGGTAAAGGCTTCAGCAATACAATGGACCATCCCATGATATCCATGATACCTACTGAAACTTCTGTTTCTAAAGCAGCTTTTTTTAGTGGACAGCCTTTTAATACAGAAGATAAAAGTTATGAAAACATGTGTAAGGAGTGGGAAACTTTCCTGGACGGGAAAGTGGAATATATTGCAGACATTGGAAAATTAGATACGATAGATGAGAAGAAGGCTAAATTATATATTTTAAACTATCTGAGTGTTGATAAAATTCTTCATGAAAGCCAGAATAACTCTGCTCTACCTATTAGTTTTAGAATTCAGGAAGAATTAAAAGCTATGATGGATAAGATAGTAAGCTTCTCAAAAAGGCTAGGTGTTGAGAATAAAATAAAAGTGTATTTTATATCAGATCATGGAAGCACAAAAATATCACATAAACAGGAAAATTTAATTGACTCAAAATATTATAAGTCAAAATCTGAAGATTGTGCTTATAGGGTTATTGCACTTAATGATAAGAAATTTGATATTTACAAGGACAGTATCGGACACCTATGTTATGTTTTAGATAGGAATCATTATGGGATAAAAGAAAATTATCTAATTTCGAAGAGTTATAATCGCTTCATGGAAACTGACTTGAGTTTTTATGTTCATGGGGGCATTACCCCAGAAGAGAACATAATACCATTACTTAAGTTTGAACGGATAAATGTAAAATTGATTTACCCCGAAGTGCTGCTGAGGAATAATGAATTCAGGTATTCGACAACAAGTAGTGTTCATCTTACCATTAAAAACCATAATGAGTATTCAATAGATAGTATTGAATTTTCTATATTAAATTCAAACATTCGCTGGGAACAAGGGGTATATGTAGTACCAAGAATTGAAAAAGAGACTCAAATAGATATTTGCTTGGATAAAGTTAGACTATTAAAATCATCAACAGAAAAAGAGATTTTGATCTTAAAAGCTCGATTTAACTTTTTGGGGAAAGAATATGAACAAAATTATGAGTTTTCTATAAAGATTAAATCTACTCAAGAAAATAAATTTGACTTTGATGATTTATTATAGAAATGGAGGCTGGATGTATGCTGCAATTTGAACAAATTGCATTTGACTACTATGGGGATGTAATAATAAATAAAAGTCTGATCCATAAAGCAGGTTTCGCCTCAAGGGCTATACCTACCTATGTTGGAGAATGGATTCTCTATAATTTCCTTGAGGACGGAGAACTTACTGAAGAATCCAGAAACAAAATCTCTGTATTTGTAAATAGGTACTTGCCGCAGAAAGGCCAAAAGGAAGAAGTTAAAAACAGGCTTCTAAATATGGAAAATGTGAAGCTTCTTGATGACTATAGCGTATCTGTAAATTTAAAGTCCGGTAAAAGGACATTAAAGATACCATTTCTTGATATGAACGATGCTTTTATAAGTGATGAAATAGTGGATAAAAATAATTTATTACTCACCAGCGGTGTATGGGGGGTTGCTGATCTGTTTTATGTTCCACCTGCATCCACTAACGAGAAGGGTCAATTATGGATGAGAGATTTTAAGCCATTTCAGGTTGGGAGCGTTGACCTTGAGTATTATAAGGAATGCAGGTCCAAATTCTCTACACAAGAATGGATCGACCTTATAATATCCAGTATGGGATTCAATCCCACTATTTATGATGAAGAACAGAAAAATGTGTTGATAACTAGAATACTTCCTATGGTGGAGCCGAGAATTAATCTTGTGGAGCTTGCTCCCAAAGGTACTGGTAAATCCTTTGTTTACGGCAATGTTTCCAGATATGCCCGAGTAATTGGTGGCGGGAAAGTATCTCCTGCAGTTATGTTTCATCATAATGGTAATAATACGCCTGGATTAGTAACAAGGTATGACCTGGTAGTCCTGGATGAAGTGCAAAGTATACAGGGAGATTCGACAGGCGAACTTGTTGCTGGATTGAAAGTATATCTTGAGGCGGGAAGATTTAGTCGTGGGAATACTGAAGCCAGTGCAGAAGCAGGTTTTGTCATGCTTGGGAATATAACACTAGATGAAAATCATAAACCTGTTTATATGGATGAAGGACTTTTTAATGAAATCCCTAATTTTCTTCAGGAGACTGCTTTCATCGATAGGTTGCACGGTATTATTGCCGGCTGGCTAATGCCGAGGATTTCAAAGGATACTCCATCGAAATCACTCGGCTTTAAGGGCGATTTCTTCTCAGAAGTGCTCCATAATCTTAGAAGTGAACCACAGTACACTGATTATGTAAATTTGAATATGAGATTACAAAATTGCAATGACTTGAGAGATAGGAAAGCAATAGTACGTTTGGCAACAGCATATCTAAAGGTGTTATTTCCAGACTTACAGGTTACAAATGCAGACTTTGTAAAGTACTGTGTAAAGCCAGCTGTGGAACTAAGACAGCGGGTTAGGGATGAACTCCATAAGATGGATAGAGAGTATGCAAAGGTTAATATTGAGGTATAAATGTATGAGTAAGCATAAAACTAAATGATATCATTCGTTTGAAAGAGGGAGATATATATTGAATCTCGGAAAATTATCCTACATTGAAGACTTACGTACCATATGGAAACATGAAGAAAAGGAATTCACTCCGTGGCTTGCAGAGAATATTTCCCTTCTGGGTGAAGCTCTCGACCTTGACCTCGAAGTTATTTCTATTGAGCATGATGTTGGTGCCTTTTCTCTTGATATTCTGGCAAAGGATACAAGCAGCGGAAACATTGTTGCCATAGAAAACCAATTAGAAATCACAGACCATTCTCATCTTGGGCAGATCATTACTTACGCTTCAGGTGTGGATGCGAAAACAGTTGTATGGATTTCTAAAGAGGTTCGGGAAGAACACCGAAAAGCAGTTGACTGGCTAAATCAGGTAACCAGCGAAGAAATGTCTTTTTTCGCAGTAGAGATTCAATTAATTCAGATTGATACCTCCTCCCCTGCCCCATTTTTCAAAGTGAAAGCTTCGCCGAATGACTGGTCTAAGGAACAGAAGGCAAAGGTCAATTCATCAGCAGGAATTACAAACAGACAGGAATACTTTCATAAATTCTTTACTGATTTACTGGAGCTTGTTTACAAAGAATTGCCAGGCATAACAAATTCTAAGAAAATTGCTTATGATGCATGGAAGTCATTTCCGTCAGGGATTTCTGGTTGTGTATTAATAATTGCATTTCGCTCTAGGAATAGAATTTCTTGCGAGCTTTATATTGACTCAGGTAATAAGGAAAAGAACAAAGAGCGATTTGATAAGTTTTATGCACATAAGGATAAAATTGAGGAAGCTCTTGGAGAACTTTCATGGGAGAGACTTGAAGACAAAAAAGCATGTAGGATTGCAGCATATACCGAGTATACTAACGATCAAGACATACTTGCCTGGAGCATTTTAAAATTAAGGAGCTTTAGAGACTGTTTTATGAATTATGCTACATAGGCATCTATATCGTAGAAGCTGAATGAAATATACTTTAGATTATAAAGCAAATAAAAAGGAGGTCATAGTAATGAAAATACCACTCAAGTACCAATCAACTGAGTATGACTGTGTACCAACAACTTTTTTAAATGCTTTGAACTATCTGTTTGATAGAAAAGAAATACCGCCAGAAGTTGTTCAGCGAGTTCTTTTATATTCTCTAGATACTATAAATAGCAATGGAGAGTATGGTAAACATGGTACGACTGGTCTGGCATGCCAATTTATTTTACAGTGGATTGAGATGTATGCAGCGAAAAACAAGAACTTTGCATTGAGATGTGAATATCTTACAGGAGAAGAGGTTCAATTGACCCAGAATAATAGAGTAGTAAAGTGCATTAATTCTGGTGGAGTAGCTTTATGTTCGGTATGTTTTGATAAGTCAGGTTCAATATATCACTATATGTTATGTACCGGTGCAGATAGCGAGCACCTATACTTTTTTGATCCATATTACCGGACACAGCAGTTTAAGAACTCGGACAAGCATTTTATGGAGTGGATAAAAGGTGAATGTAATTATAATTTGAAGGTTTCGAGAGAAAGACTTGAATATACTGAATATCAAAAATATTCTTTTGGTCCTATAGAAGAAAGAAGCTGCTGTTTGATGATTAGAATTTGAATATCACGGGGGATATTCTGGGCATTTAATTAAGTAATTATACTATAGAGAGATTATAGTTAAAAACTGCTTTGGATAAAGCTTACACGAGATGAAATTAGTAGGGGTGTATTATGTATCTATCTGAGCTGAAGGTTTGGAATTTTAGAAAGTATGGGTCTGGTACAGATGATAAAGGAAATGTATTACCTGGATTATCTTTAAAGTTAAACGCTGGATTTAACTTACTTGTTGGTGAAAATGATACAGGAAAGTCTGCAATAATTGATGCAATAAAGCTTGTACTATTGACTCAAAGTTATGAGAGTATAAGACTTGAAGAAGAAGATTTTCATTTGCTAAACGGACAGCCTGAATCAAATAGGGCCATGGACATAAAGATAGAGTGTATTTTCAGAGGCTTCTGCAATGAGGAAGCAAAGAACTTTATTGAATGGATGGGATTTGAAAAAATATCATCAGATTGCTATAGCTATTTCCTCAAATTGACACTTAAAGCACAAAGAGAGCAGGGTAAAATTTATTCTGATGTTAAAGCAGGGCCTGATGATGATGGATCTTTCATGGATAGCAAAGCAAGGGATTTGCTAAGGGTGACATACCTTAAACCACTTAGAGATGCAGAGAGTGAGTTAAATCCAAGAAGGAATTCTCGGCTGTCTCAAATACTTGATAGTCATTCTGCATTTACAGATAAAGAAAGTCATCATCTTGTCACACTTATACAGAAGGCAAATGAAGAAATTGTAAACTATTTCACAGGCTCTGATAATTCTGGGAATGCATTGCCGGACCAAAATGGAAAGAGTTTGCTCGAAGATATAAACACATATCTTAAAGAATTCTCGGACAAGAAGAATCCATTGCAGTCAGAGTTTGAAATATCGGAAATGAAGCTCCGAGCAATTTTGGAAAAGCTCAGTTTAAACTTGTCAGAAAATAAAGCTGGATTGGGTTCACATAACCTTCTTTTCATTGCTACAGAAATGTTGTTACTCAAAAGAGAAAACTTTACAGGGCTTAGTCTTGCGTTAATTGAAGAAATAGAAGCTCATTTGCATCCTCAAGCACAACTAAGGTTGGTGGACTACTTGCAGAAAGAATGTTGTGCACATGAAATACAACTAATTATGACAACACACAGTCCCAATTTAGCGTCAAAAGTGGATTTGCAAAATCTTATAATAATAAAAAACGGCTTAGCATATGCGATGGGATCAGATTATACCCAACTATATGAAGGTGATTACCTTTTCCTTCAAAGGTTTCTCGATTCAACTAAAGCTAATTTGTTTTTTGCTCAAGGAGTTATACTGGTTGAAGGGGATGCAGAAAATATTCTCATTCCTGTCATTGCAGACATTATCGACTATCCCCTTTCTCACTTTGGGGTGTCTATAGTAAACGTAGGGAGTACTGCTTTTTTAAGGTACTCAAGAATTTTTCTGAGAAAAGACAGTATATTGATGGACATCCCTGTAGCTTGCGTTACTGATGTTGATGTTCGACCAGATGAAAGAGTAATTATAGATAAAGATACAACCGTAATAGAGGATTATAATAATGAAGTTGGTCAGGAAAGGCAAAGGAAAACAGCTTTGTATGATAAACAGAATGTAAAAACATTTGTATCACCCCAATGGACTTTGGAATATTGTATCGCTCAAAGTGATTTGGTAGATGATTTTTATAAAGCAGTTATGCAAGCAAAAGTAATCCAGAGTGCAGATAAAAATGGATGGGATACTGAAACGGTAAAGGAAAAGATAAACAATATTGATCTTTCAGCAATAGAAAGCTGGCGTAGTGACGGTTTTGATAAGGACACCATAGCATACAAGATATATAAGGAAATCATTATCAATGAGACCAATAAAGTTTCAAAAGCTATAATTGCCCAATGTTTTGCAAAGATATTAGGTGAACAATGTAACACGTGTAAAGATACTATTAAGCAGAAAATACAAACTGATGACAAATTAGGATATATGGTTAAAGCAATAAAGTATGCTTGTGGACATAAGGATGTGGTATTGTGATAAGAATTACTGATGAGGATGTTGAATTTGCTGAAGAGCTTCTGTTGCCCGAAGGAAAGAAATTTGATGAGGAGAGACGTAGAGTTATTAAATGTTTAGACTCTATTGATGTTCATGCCTGCCCGGGAAGTGGCAAAACTACAGCCTTATTGGCGAAACTGGTCATACTGGCACAAAAAATGCCTTTCAGAGGAAATAGGGGTGTTTGTGTATTAACACATACTAATGTTGCTATAGATGAAGTGGAGCGTAGAGTTGGAGTACAGGCTTATAATTTACTGAGATATCCTAATTTTTTCGGAACAATACAGGCCTTTGTTGATAAATATCTCGCTATTCCGGCATATATTGAGTTTTTTGGTAAGCGACCACACAGGATTGATAATGATGTATATTTCGATATTGTGGAAAGAACTTATAAGAGTATGGGGTGGGGTACAAGATCATTTATTGAGAGGAAGCGGGAACCACTGTCATGGCTTAAGAATATTAGGTTTGACTTGGAAAAAGGGTATTTAGTAAATGGGCTAATGGGAGATAAAGAGTTTGCTAACGATGAGTGCTCATCAGCAAAGGAAATATTCAACTTTAAACTTGATATTATGAAAAAAGGATATTTGTGTTTTGATGATGCATATTTTCTTGCATACCAGTATGTTAATAAGCATGCCGATCAGATAAGGAGCATTCTTTCTGAGAGATTTGCATATGTATTCATTGATGAAATGCAAGATACTGACATACACCAATTAAATATTTTGGATAAAGTATTTGACAGTAGTAAAAATATAGTTATTCAAAGAATAGGAGATCCTAATCAAGCAATTTATAGTGATACTTCGTCAAGAGAAGACCAACTCTGGGACATTAGAGATGGGTCTTTATGTATTATGGGAAGTAAAAGATTTCCACCCAGCATAGCAGAAGTTGTAAGTAACCTGTGTTGCACACCTCAAAATATAATTGGTAACAGGGAAATCGAGGACATTCCGCCAACAATAATAGCTTTTGATGATAATAATGCATCAAAAGTATTAGAATGTTTTGGAGATCAAATTTGCAAATACAATCTCCATCTGAAAGATAGACCGATATTTAAAGCTGTTGGATGGATTTCAAAGGAACATGATAAAAGAACACTATTAAGCTATTGGGATGGCTATAAAAGGACAACAAAGAAAAAGAAAACTGAGTTTCAATGTTTTCAAGATTACTTGCAAAGAGGGAATGATAAAACTATCCAGAAACTTGGATCAAATTATTATAGAAAAAATATTATCAATATGTTTGTAAAAATCTTGAGGTTGCTTAATATTAAGGAATCTGAACATAATTATTATTCTGAAGCAACACTATTAAAGGCATTAAATAAAGCTAATAAAGAATGTCATAAAAAGTTACAATTAAAATTAGCACTGTGGTGTATTAGCATTCATAACGGCACAGATATTTCTTCTGACGTAATAGATTTTATTAACACTGATTTTAAAAACGCCTTTGGAATTCAGTCATATGATAGTATCAAAGACTTTTTTATTCCTTCTGATGCTTCAGTTTCCTGTGAGACTAATACAGAATCGGAATCTGACAAAGCAGGATTATATAGATATTCAAAGGATGGGAAAAATATAAGTATTGAGGTTGCAACTGTACATAGTGTTAAAGGTGAGACACATACTGCGACTCTTTATGTGGAGACATTTTACAAAAAATATGATATAGAAAGACTTATTGATTATCTTGTTAAAAAAGAGACGGATAAAAGTAAAAAGAAAAAAATGGGTAAAGAAGAGTTGAAAGCATTGAAGATTGCATATGTTGGGATGTCCAGACCTTCTAACCTTTTATGCGTAGCCGCACATAAGGATTCTATAGAGACCCATGAAGAGGCATTTGTGAAAGCTGGATGGGAAGTAGTAAAACTCTGCAACTGACGACGCATACATATTTATTATCTAATTGTTTGTTATAGAATCTGGAGGGTTACTGCTGATTTATGGAATACCTGAGCGGAGTTGTAGAGCGAATTACATACACAAATGAAGATAACGGCTTCAGCGTAAT
>JAEZBW010000599.1 GCA_023426765.1 Bacillota bacterium | reverse complement strand
ATTTGAACTCCTTTGGGAGAGGCACCTCATCGGAATACATCAAAATCGTGTTATTTAATATCAATATATCACAAGATAAATATCTTTTCCATCATTATACTGATAATAGAATAGGTTCGCAGAGTATGTGTTACATTTCACACCCATATGAGAGTTAGCGGGTGGCTTGGATTATTTCGATGACGAAAGGCAACATACTTCGAAGCACTACTGCCTACGATAAGCTGATAGCGTGCGACTGAGCGGTCCGAGATATGGAGACCACTACTGACTAACACGCAAAGAGCTAAGAGCGGGTAGAAAGGTACATGCTTTGTTGCCCGAGGAGTGAAATACCCGAGACAGGCCCCGCGGATGTCTTTCAGTTGCTGCCAGGGAGCAGTAACGAGTATGTGTATCGAAAACAGCGAGGTGAGTATTCATGAAGTTCAGCGATGGGTTCTGGGGTCTGCGAAAAGGCGTATCCCTTTACAGCCCTGCGGAAGCCAGGGACATTACCGTTTCCGGAAGAAAACTGAAGATTGTTGCCCCCACAAAGAATATCAATCACCGGGGGGACACCCTGAATCTTGCACAAATCACCCTGGAATTCAGTTCTCCATTGCCCGACATTATCGGTGTAAAAATCATCCACCACCGCGGAAAGCTTGCCCGGGGGCCGGAGTTCAAACTGAATATAAATACCGTCTTCCCGGTTGATATGGTCATCAACGACGATTTTGCCAGCTTGACCAGCGGCAGCCTGACAGTCAGGATCAGTAAAAAGAACTGGCAGGTAGACTTTATCTATGATGGCAGACGTATCACCGGAAGTAAGGGCAGAAGCATGGGCTACCTCATGACCGAAAATGACGGAGCCTACGTCCGGGAGCAACTGGATTTGGATGTGGGTGAATATGTTTATGGACTTGGTGAGCGCTTTACCCCCTTTGTAAAAAATGGGCAGAGCGTGGATATATGGAATGAAGATGGCGGCACAAGCAGCGAGCTCAGCTATAAAAATATTCCTTTTTATATAACCAGCAAGGGGTACGGTGTTCTGGTAAACCACCCTGAAAGGGTTTCCTTCGAGATTGCTTCCGAGGTTGTGTCGAAGGCGCAGTTCAGCGTGCTTGGAGAAAGTCTTGAGTACTTTGTCATTGGCGGAAATTCGCTGAAGGATGTACTGAAAAACTACACCAGCCTGACCGGAAAACCCGCACTGCCGCCGGCCTGGTCCTTTGGTCTGTGGCTTACCACCTCCTTCCTGCCCAGCTATGATGAAAATACCGTAACCGGTTTTATCGACGGCATGAAAACCCGAGATATCCCGCTGCAGGTATTCCATTTTGACTGTTTCTGGATGAAGGAGTTTCAATGGTGTGATTTCCAATGGGATCATGATGTTTTTCCTGACCCTCCGGCCATGCTGAAACGGCTGAAGGATAAGGGGCTGAAGATTTGCGTATGGATTAACCCCTATATCGCCCAAAAGTCCAGTCTGTTCGATGAAGGAATGGCGAATGGATATCTGTTGAAAACGAAGGACGGGGATGTTTGGCAAACTGACCTGTGGCAGGCCGGCATGGGCATTGTGGATTTCACAAACCCCGATGCGGTGGTCTGGTATCAGGAAAAGCTGAAAGCACTGCTGGATATGGGTGTTGACTGCTTTAAAACTGATTTTGGCGAAAGAATTCCCACCGATGTGGTCTATTTTGATGGATCTGACCCATTAAAAATGCACAATTACTATACCCAATTATACAACAAAGCTGTGTTTGAATTGCTGCAAAGGGAAAGGAAACCTTCCGATGCCGTGGTCTTCGCACGCTCCGCTACCGTTGGCGGCCAGCAGTTCCCCGTTCACTGGGGCGGTGACTGTACCGCAAATTATCCCTCGATGGCAGAGTCCCTGAGGGGCGGCCTGTCGCTGTGCCTGTCCGGGTTTGGGTTCTGGAGCCATGATATCGGCGGCTTTGAACATACCGCAACACCGGATCTGTATAAAAGATGGGTTGCCTTCGGGCTGCTATCCACCCACAGCCGGCTGCATGGCAGCACAAGCTACCGGGTACCGTGGCTTTTTGACGAAGAGGCGGTAGATGTTCTGCGCTATTTTACAAAACTGAAGTGCCGGCTGATGCCCTATCTTTACAGCGCTGCCTGTGAAGCGGCAAACGACGGTATTCCAGCCATGCGCGCCATGGTACTTGAGTTCCCGGAGGATCCCACCTGCGAAACGCTGGATCATCAGTATATGCTTGGCGGAAACCTGCTTGTAGCGCCGGTTTTCTCTGAGGATCACACCTTGCGTTATTATGTGCCGGAAGGAACCTGGACACATTTTCTCTCCGGGAAGAAAATACCGGGTGGCAAATGGTACAGCGAAACCCATGATTATTTCAGCCTTCCGCTGCTGGCCAGGCCAAACAGCCTGATAGCAACCGGAGAAGTGGATGACCGGGCTGAATATGACTTTTCAGAGAATGTAACGCTGCATTTATTCGAGCTGGAAGACGGAAGAAACGCAGAATGCACTGTATATCGCCCAGGCGGCGAGAAGGCTCTGGAGGTCATTGTGGCAAGATGCGCAAAAAATCTGCAGGTAAAAGCAATTGTCAGTGATAAACCGTGGAAGCTGCTGCTGCATGGCATTGAAAAAATTAACAGCACAACAGGCTGCACCTGTCAATCCGATCCGAATGGAATACTGGTCATACCTGAAAACACCAGTTCCTGTACGATAGAACTTTTCTGATCCCCTCTTCTATGGCAAGGGGGATATATCGCGGCGTTATCATCGCTGCGATATATCCCCCTTGCCAGTTTATAGTCAGAGAGAACTAAAGTTATTTCTTCCGTGGTCCCTGTCTGCAATCCTCACCTTAAGTCGGATGTTCAGTGAGCTGAAATCTCTATTTCAGCACTGCCTTTTTTCGTCCTTATATGAGTTGTCCTTCGTTTTGTTTTAATTTCCAGTGATACTGCATCCAGGCCCTTTGGAATATGCGGCTCGAAACGAACCTTTTCCCATCCTGGTGTTTCAGGGGAAAGGCCAAGCAGATCCTCGATGATCACCGGTATGGGGGCACTGGCCCATGGATGGCACAGGCTTGTGTTCCATTTCATTTCCTTGCCCCATGCTTCAAAGCAGGCTGTAGCACCCTCTCTGAGCATATTCACCCAGGAATTTCGTTCTGAAGAGGTTAGCAGTTCGTATAACAACTCATATTCTCCTGCCCGGGCAAGGCCTTTCAGCAGGAAAAATGACATATACACCCCGCAGGCAAGTCCTTTGCCCCGTATCAGCCGAACAATGCTTTTTACTGCCGATGGATGGACAAGATCATAAAACAACGGGAAAATATTCGAATGAATGGCACAATGATTGGAACAGGCGGAATCCGCGAACAATCCGGCAGACTCGCGGTAGAATGTCTGAATAAAGGCCTCCTTCAGTGCCTGAAAACGCATGGACGGTATTAACCCTAGGGTTTCACGGATTTCATCAACGGTTTTAACAGCACCTATGTACAGTGCATTGATCACATTGTGGCACCCCTCCCCCACAACTACGGACAGATCGAAATCATATCCGTCCCGCATTGAATCGGGCCAGTCCACCAGGTTCCACTTTTCAGTGACATTCTGTAAAAGCCCGTCTTTCCGTTCAAAACGCTCGAAGTAACGCAGGATTCCCTCTGCTGTGGGCAGCATTTTCTTCAGGAACCTTTTATCTGCGCTGTGCCTGTAGTAATTCAAGAGTTGATAAGGCCAAAGAAGCGAAAAATCTGCAATCTCCTGCCTGTAGCTGCAAGGCGCTACCGCCATCAGCCCCGGACAAATCCGGGCCGATAAGGCAAAATCCTCAAGATGTTTTCTGTAAAGCCTTAAATCTCCAGTTAAATAAAACTGGGATAACGCGGTAACGGTAGCATCCCCCAGGTACTGACCCTTTTCCCGGCTGGGACAATCGGTAAAAACCTCCTGGCATCCAAGCCGTACGCCGTTCTTGCACATTTCCCAGATTTCGTTCAGCAAGGGGTCGGAGGATGAAAACCGGCAGGTTTCATCCCGCATCGGGTAATGCCGTATGAAAGCCTTTATGCTGTCGGGCAGCACCGTGTTTGGCGGTGCTTTTACTTCAACATACCTGAAAGCCTTATAATCATAGGGTTCAAATGAGTTATCGCCATCCGCCAATGTCCAGATATCTCTGTAAAGACAATTACAGCGCATATCATACCGTACCGATCCGTCTTCTTTTAGTTCCTCGCCGTAAAGAATTTCAACCTTTTGGCCCGAAATACCCATGGCCTTCATTTCGATATGGCCGGTGATCTCCCTGCCGAAATCCAGCCAATAATGGCCTTCTTCAACACAGCGCAAGGTTTCGGGACAGGTTTCATATACCGTCACCGTCGGTGTTGGCTGAAGGTATAGCTTATGATCATCTTTTTCATTCTCCAGGCAGGAAAACCAGTCATGGTCATCAAACTCTATCTCTTTCCAGCCCTTAGCTTTCAAACGATTATCAATTATCTCGGGGTATTGCGTATCATAACCGAAAGGTAGTCCTGTGCCGAATTCTCTCGCATGGGAGTACTTCCAGGTGTGGTCTGTCTGAACAATGCATCCGCGGCTGTCGTATAGTTCGGCGATCAGGCCCTGACGGTAATCTGCACTGCACCAAACCCTGTTCACAAGCCCCTGATAATAAACGTGCACAGCGATGACGTTTGTGCCAGTGTGAAGAAATCCTGTCACGTCCAGACGGTTGAAATAATAATGGAAGGGATAGCCCGGGGCAGGCCCCTGTGCCGCAAAGCGTCCATTGATATAAAGCTTGTAATAATCGTCGGCGGAGATATCTAAAAATACTTTTTGGGGCTTGTCCGCCAGATTAAATGTTTTTCGAACCAGCATATGATGATTTTTCAGGTTCTCTCTGTGCTCTGTGTTTGAGAGTTCCTGCAGCAGGTTGACCGGCTGCAGCCTGATAAACGCTTCATCCGTTATCCATCTGGCTTTCCACTTTTTCATTTTCCCACCACCCATCTTCTGTTAGAATACCATAATTTATTCAGCAGCAACAAGTTGGCTGAAACCGTTGGTTAATAATTGTTTGACATCCGACTCTGCCGGCTTTACAATGTTCATGAGGTGAAAGCTGTGTTTGCAAAATTATTCGCCGGTCGTAACGGGCTGGATCGATATACCCTGTTTCTGGCCCTGACTTCGGTTTTATTTTTTCCCTACCCCTACATTTGGATTTTAGGGGCAGCTCTACTGGGCTATGCCGGTTTCCGGGCCTTTTCAAAAAATATTCAAAAGCGGCGGCAGGAGCTTTACCGCTTTGAGGAGATCAACCGTAAAATTGCAGGGTTCCTGGCAAAGCTGGTTTACCGGGTTGTCAGTCTGTTTCGCAAGCTTGGCGGAAGACTGAAAAATTATAAGACCAGGCTTTCACAAAGAAAACAATATGTTTTCCTGAAATGTCCCCAGTGCAGGAAACAGCTGAGGCTTCCGCGCAAAAAAGGCAGGCTTCAGGCAACCTGCCCTTTATGTAAAGTTGAGTTCATGAAGAAGACCTGAAGTAGCTTTTACCGGCCGGAAGCCCGAAATGCTTCGTATCGTCTCCCCAGATATTGAAAGTCCGGCTTGACGATCAAGTCCATCAGGTATGCCGGGGTATCTGAATCGTGTCTTCTGTTTCTATTCAGTTCGCGGATAATCCCCGCAGCCGTTTTTATTCCGATTCCATGTCCATAATAATACCCGTCCAAAAGCTGAATGACATTCTCCCCCTGCCATTCAGGCGTATCCGGGTTTACATCCGGGTTTTTGAAGTACAGGCAGTCTCCCGGCAGGGAATCTTTCACCCCTCGATAGGTCCCAACCCCCAAATCCTTGTCCAGGTACTTCCAATCCATCAGATAGATATCTGAAAAGAGCAAATCAAACAATTCCGCCGGCATGACCTCCACCAAAGCCAGGTAATACACCATGACAATGGCGGTAGCACATTCGGTGCCATATTGCCTGCTGTTTTTACGAATGTCCCGGATGGCCTCGTGCGGATTGGCTGTTTTTTTCAGCCTGAAACCGCCTTCCTCGGTTTTATCCCAGTATTGCTTATTACAGAGAGCGTCCTTAAAGAGCCTGAAGGTAAAAAAGCTGTTGTTCAGCCTTTCCGATGCGTTGACCAGTTCCTTGCGCGAGGCCAGCTCAAAATGAAGCAATGCCTCCGACGGATATGAGAAAACAGTTTCAGCAGACAACATTTTCTCCAGAATCATACGCTCAGCGAAGTCTTCCCGACCATATCCAAATCTATCGCCATTCATAATCTTTTCTTCGTTAATGATAAGCATGTGCTTCTCTCCTTTGTTGCTTTTACTACATCATATGTGCTGAACTTGGACAGGTACCTTGTCCCACTGCGAGAGAGGTTCATGTTCACTGGCACACGCATGCTGGCAGACTCCGGACTAACCTGTTTGGCCAAGTGATAACGAGAAGTAAAATATCGTTATTCTTCCAACCGGGGAACTTATCCTGGTCATTTTTTACCAGGGAACCTTGACCCCACCCGTGGTAACTTTTTTACCAGGAAACCTGGATCCCTCCCATGGAAAAATTTTTTAATCAAGGTGTTGACATTTTTTGAGAGCGATTGTATTATTGTATTAAGCGCTTAATACAATAATACAAGAGGAGTGATTCAATGTCTTGGGATTTAAAGTCGGATCGTCCAATTTATGCACAGCTGATTGAGCAATTGGAATTGAAGATATGTTCGGGCATTTATGCATTGGGATCAAAGCTTCCTTCCGTCCGGGATCTGGCGCAGGAGGCTTCGGTGAATCCAAATACCATGCAGAGGGCCCTGGCAAAGCTGGAAGAGGACGGATTGCTGTATACCAACCGCACAAGCGGAAGGTTTGTAACGGAGGATGTTAAAATGGTTCAGAAAACAAAGAACAAACTGGCACAGGAACAAATTCAGGAGTTTTTGGAGAAAATGAAACGGCTTGGCTTTGATCAAAAGGATATTTTAAATATTCTGGCTACCATGCTGGAGGAGGCGAAAAAATGAACAACATTTTATCCTGTACCAATTTATCCAAAGCCTTCGGAACAACCATGGCGC
>JAEZBW010000591.1 GCA_023426765.1 Bacillota bacterium | reverse complement strand
CACGCATGGATGTGTGCTCCTTCATTGAAACCCGTGTAAGAATCTGGTACGGCTTTAATATATTTTTCAGTTGATTAGCAACATATTCCATGAATAAACCCCTGTGTTTCGGTTAAAATCCTGCTTCCGCCCTTTCTTTTCAGGGATTGGAACCATCGTCGATGGCCCTGAAAAAACAGTGGAAGTTATCCTGTAACGCTCCCTGAATAAACTGTAACCTGCAGACCTCTTTTCAGAATTGCTGCAGGCTGCTTCAGTTGTTTTCAAAGGTTCGCCATCCTGATACTATATTACTGGTTTTTAACGTCAGGTTATACCCGAATCGGGAAATTTTTAAGCGAAAATCATCATTTTCATTACTGTTCATGGGCAGTACCTGAAAACCATCCGCGGTATCTGCTTCGGTCCGGCCGTCAGCCCATGTTGTTCATCGAGTTTCTTTCAATTTCCCTCATCACCCTCTGGTTCAATACCTTTGCGGCATTGTAGCCCATTTTCTTCTGGCGGTGGTTCATCGCCGCCACTTCTATGATGATGGCCAGATTTCTGCCGGGCCTGACGGGGATGGTCAGCGACGGGATCCGCAGCCCGAGGATCTCGGTAAATTCATCATTGATCCCCAGCCGGTCATATTGCTTTTTCGTATCCCATAACTCCATATTGATGATCAGGTTGATGGATTCGGTGACCTTTACCGAACCTACCCCGTATAAATTCTTCACATCCAGAATGCCAATGCCGCGAATTTCAATGAAATGCCGGATGATATCCGGTGAGCTGCCAACCAGCGTCTTGTTTGAAACCTTCCGGATTTCCACCACATCGTCTGCAACAAGCCGATGGCCGCGCTTCACAAGTTCCAGTGCCGTCTCGCTCTTACCAACGCCGCTTTCTCCCAGCATCAGAATGCCTTCCCCGTATACTTCCACCAGAACGCCGTGCTTTGTGCAGCGTTGGGCCAGCTCTACATTCAGGTAATAAATCAGATAGCTTGCAAAGCGTGATGTTTCCTCGGATGTCCGAAGCAGCGGCCTGCCGCATTCGGTGGCGATTTCCAGCATTTCGGGGCAGGGCTCCTTGGATCGTGCCAAAATGACGCAGGGGGTTTCCCGGCTGAAAAAAGTATACAGGCTGTCATATCGTTCTTTGCTGGACAGATTGTTCAGATAAGCCATCTCGACGTTGCCGATCAGTTGAATTCTGTCCGAACCGAAATATTCAAAAAAACCGGCGAGCTGCAGACCCGGCCGGTTTATGTCAGAGCTTTTCACCACAATATCATGTGCGCCGGGTACATGATTCAAATCTTCCAAACCGAATTCGCTGATAATCTTTCCCAGGGACACACTGTAATTGGATTCAGCCATGATTATCCACCTTCTTCCTGATTCTCAGGCCACTGCACGATACGCATGACCGTCTATGCATTAATCCATATTCAGCAGCTTCATTAAAGTGCTGCACATATCATCCTTTTCACAAACCGTCCGGTGCAGGATTTCCTTTTGATCCAGGTTCTTCAGGCCCTCGGGGATTTCCCAGCCGGTTTTGTCCGCTAAAAGCGGCAGCAGTTCAAATTCGGTCTTTCCCTCTGCTTCGCTATTCAAAAGTGCTGCAGCAACACTGCCGTTAAACTTGAACGGGCTTGCAGTGGATACGATGACGGTTTGGGTCAGATCACCCGTCTTGATGACGTATTTGTCATAAACATCCATGGCCACGGCCGTGTGGGTATCCATCACATAACCGCAATCTTCATATACCCCCTGAATGCCGGCCAGGGTTTCTTCATCGTCTGAAAAGCCGCCCCAGAAGACCTTCTGTATCCGTTCCTTCGTCCTGTCGTCCACCTTGTAAATGCCTTTTTCTGAAAGCTCCTTCATCCAGCCCTGAACCATGGCGGCATTTTTGCCGTTCAGTTCATACAGCAGGCGTTCGAGGTTACTGGAGATCAGAATATCCATGGAGGGCGAGAGGGTTTTGTAGAAACCCCGCCTTTTATCGTAAACCCCTTTGATGATAAAATCGGTGAGCACATTGTTTCCGTTTGACGCGCATATCAGCCTGTTCACCGGAAGGCCCATGTCTTTTGCATACCACGCGGCAAGAATGTTTCCAAAATTTCCGGTAGGAACAACAAAGTTGATCCTTTCCCCGGGTTGTATACTGCCGTCTTTAATCAGTTCCGCGTAAGCGGAGAAATAATAAACGATCTGAGGAACAAGCCTGCCCCAGTTGATGGAGTTGGCGGAGGAGAACTTCAACCCGGCCGATTCCATTTGCCGGCGTACATCAGCATTTGCAAATATTTTCTTAACGCCATTCTGGGTGTCGTCAAAATTCCCGTTTACAGCGACAACACCGGTATTCTTCCCTTTCTGCGTCACCATCTGCAGTCTTTGAACCTCGCTGACGCCCCCATTGGGGTAAAAGACGACAATCCGGGTGCCGCCGACATCGGCAAAGCCTTCCAGTGCGGCTTTTCCCGTGTCGCCCGAGGTTGCCACCAGAATGACGATCTCGGCC
>JAEZBW010000093.1 GCA_023426765.1 Bacillota bacterium | reverse complement strand
ATACTGTACGGAGAACCGCTTTTTATGTGGGTTCTGGGGGATAAATGGGCGGAAGCTGGCCGGATGGCTCAGGGGCTTGCCTTTTGGATGCTGTTTGTGTTCGTTGCTTCTCCCATAACCGGAATCTGGAATGTTTTCAGGAAGCAGCATGTGTCACTTCTTGTGAATGTGGTTCTTCTTGCCAGCAGAGCCGCGTCGATTGTGCTGGGCTTTTTCATTTTCCGCAGCCCGCAGCCCGCAATTTTGTTTTTTTCCCTGACCGGTGCGGCGGTTTGGACTTTTTTGCATTGCTACAATTTAAGGCTGGTTGGCCTGCCGGCAGGACGAACCATAGCCCGTATGGCTGCGGCAATCATACTGGCAGTTATTGTGGTCGGGCTTCCGGGCTTTCTGCTCCAGTTCATCCGGGGAATGTAACCTTATAAAAGGAGGTATGTCATGCATTGCGACGTGCTGCTAAAGGATTTGTATGAGTGTCACCGCGGGGACGGGATCGAAATCCATGCTGCAGGCTGCTTTTATTATCAAAACGAGTATTATTCCGGACAGAAAGCGCTTCAGTTTCTGTTTGATCACCATTCTTCGATAGCAGCAGATTGTACTGATATGAACGGTACTTTTGCATTCATTATAAAAACTTCCGAAAGGGTTTTTGCCTGTGTGGACCGAGTACGGTCATGGCCGCTTTATTATCGCGCGGATGGCGGAGTTGTTACCGACAACATTTGCAGATATCCGGGATTAAAGCAGTTCGATTCCGTTGGTGTGTCAGAGTTCATCTCCGCAGGCTATACCGTCGGCAGCAGAACACTTTTCAGCGGGTTTCACAGCATTCAGGCGGGACAGTTCATCCTCATCACACAGGAAGGCATTCAAAACCACGCCTATTTCACCCACCATCATCCTTATGATCCTGCGTTAAATGCCGAAGCAGCCTGTAAAACCATTCAGGACATATCCGATCGCTGGTGTGAGCGATTGATACGGTCTGCAGAAGGCCGTCCGATTGTTGTCCCATTAAGCGGCGGTTATGATTCCAGATATATCGTGTGCATGCTGAAACAGCATGGTTGCCGCGACATGCTGTGTTATACCTATGGGATGCCCGGCAGCTATGAGATTACAACAGCGGAAGCAGTGGCAAAAATACTCGGCATTCAATGGCACTGTGTCTTTTATAATAAAGCCCTCTGGAAAAGGATTGTGAATCAGGGAGTTTTGCAGAGCTTCAGCCGATTTGCCCTGCATGGTGATGCGGTTCCATGCATTCAGGAGGTTGCGGCCCTTTGCGACCTGTGTGCCAGGGGGATTATCCAGAAGGGTTCCATCGTTGCGCCAGGCTATTGCGGAGATCTGTTCGGCGGAAGCTACCTGCTTCCTGGCTTCAAAAGAGATCAGAAGTATGATGTGCAGCTTTTGACGGAATATCTTCTGGAAAAGCATTTCGGCCTGCAAAAGGAAGAATTCCGCCATGAAGGAATCGTCCGCGACATTGAACGCTCGCTGGGGTTCATGCTGCAGCTTGAGGCCCGTTCATCCTGTCTCACATACGACGAGGCGGCCAGCCTGAACGAGGAGTGGTTTACGCGGCACAAGGTGTCCAGGTTTGTCGTGAATGCCTGCCGGATGTACGAGTACATGGGCCTTCAGTGGCGGCTTCCCCTTTGGGACAATGACCTGACCGGCTTCTGGTATACTGTCCCCAATGCGCTTCGGCGTCATGACAAGAGGCTTTACCAGGACTGGCTGTTCGAGGCCCTGTTTGCTCCGATGGGGGTGGATTTCAAAAAGCCGGAATCCTTTCATAAAGCTCCTTCGGGCGGTAAAGTGAAGGCTGTTCTGAAAGGAGTCCCGGCTTTCACCAGCAATGTTCTGGGGCTGGATCTGCGCCCGCAGACAGATTTTAATGGGTTTCACTACCTGGGAGGCGTGCTGTACAGAAAGGTCGGAAACAGAAAAATTTTAAACCCCTGCAAGTACAATCTCACAGGAGCCTATGCGCTGTACTGCCTGGAAAGCATATTAGGGCGGACGGGCATACCGGAGGGAACGAATGATGCGTAAACTCTTTCAGTTGTTCTGTTATCTGTTCGGCAATACCTTTGGCAGGCTCTTGTACAGCAGCCGCTTTCTTACTGGAAAATGCTTCGAAGGCATCGGCGGAATCGGCTGGCGCTGGCTTTGGCGCTGCTGGTTCATGCAGAAGATTCTCGGGGTGAACCGCAAGGCCCCATGGCCGGTGTCCTTCCGGGCGTTCGTCGGAAACCCGGCGAACGTAGAATTCCATCCCGATGATCTGGGGAATTTCATGTCTCCGGGAATCTACTTTCAGGGGATGGGCGGAAAGATTAAAATCGACAGGAACACCTTCATCGGACCCAATGTCGGCATCATCAATGCAAACCATGCCCTTGCGGATCCGTCGATCCATGAAAACGGCAGGGATGTTGTGATTGGTGAAAGCTGCTGGGTGGGAATGAATGCCGTCATTCTTCCGGGGGTGACACTGGGGCCGCATACAACCGTTGCGGCAGGCGCTGTCGTAACCCGCTCTTTTCCGGATGGTTACTTGTTAATCGGCGGGGTTCCCGCGAAGGTGATCAAAAAGCTGAACCCGCCCGGCCGGGGATAGGTTAAACAGGCCAGGATGATTTAAAGGTGATAAAACGATTTGGACAAAGATCAGGAAACCGCTCTGCCGCAGGGAAGGGTTGAAAGGTTATGAAAATTGTCACGGTTGTCGGCGCAAGGCCGCAGTTTATAAAGGCTTCCATGGTGTCCCGCGTATTGGGTGACGGTTTTGAAGAAATCCTTGTCCATACCGGCCAGCATTATGACCCGAATATGTCCGGGATATTTTTTCAGGAGTTGGAATTACCCACTCCCAGATACCAACTGAGTGTGGGTTCGGCTTCTCATGGCCGGCAGACCGGAGAAATGCTGATTAAGCTTGAAGAGGTACTGCTTACGGAAAAGCCGGAGCGGGTTCTTGTTTACGGGGACACGAACTCGACGCTGGCCGGCGCATTGGCGGCGGCAAAGCTTCATATTCCCGTGGTTCACGTGGAAGCAGGAATCAGAAGCTTTAACCGGGAAATGCCGGAGGAACAGAACCGGGTGCTGACCGACCATCTGGCAAGCTCTCTGATGTGCCCCACCCGCACCGGCGTCATGAACCTGAAAAGGGAGGGCATTGTGACGGGGGTTTTCCTAACAGGCGACGTGATGATGGATTCGGTGATGCATTACCTGAAGAAGGCGGAGGAACAGGTGGATTTTCCCCGGTTCCTTCAGGACCGGAATCTGCAGGCGGGCAGCTATTACCTGCTGACAGTGCACCGGGCGGAAAACACGCAGCACCCGGGCACAATCCAGGTTATTCTGGACGCCGCGCGGGAACTGCCCATACCGGTGTATTTTCCCGTTCACCCCAGAATCAGGGCTTTCGTTCAAAGCATCCTGAAAAACCCGGGGTATCAAAACATCATTCCCGATGAACCGGTAGGGTATCTGAAAATGCTGATGATCATCCGGCATGCAAAGAAGGTTTTAACCGATTCCGGCGGGCTCCAAAAGGAAGCCTGCTTCATGGATGTTCCGTGTATAACGCTGCGCAGCGAAACCGAGTGGCCCGAAACGTTGGAAGGGGGCTGGAACATCCTGTGCGGCATGCAAAGGGAAGACATCCTTGAAAAGGTCCTGCATACAGCAGTGCAGACAGCAAACAACAATAAAAAGGCTTTTGGGGACGGAAATGCGGCTGTAAAAATCGCAGAAAAACTGAAGCTTTAGCACAGGAACGAGGCAATCCGGGTTAAAACAAACCAAAGAACTGAACCATTGCCTTGTTAACAGGAAGGAAAATGATATGGAGAAGAAAATATGTGTGGTAGGCGGCGGCCGCTGGGGCCAAAACCATATTCGTGAATTGTTTCAGATGGGCTGTCTGGGCGGCATCGTTGAAAAAAATACAGCCCGCCTGAAAGACCTGACAGATACATACCCAACCGAAGGCTTCACATCGCTTGAAGATGCCCTGAAAGCCGATTTTAACGGGTTTGTCGTGGCAACGCCGGCAGAAACACATTATGAAATCGGGAAAACACTGATCGGACATGGAAGGAATGTTTTGATCGAAAAGCCCATGACACTGCTCGCAAGCCAGTCCCGGGAACTCGCTTCCCTTTCGGATCGGAATCAGACACGACTGATGGTTGGGCACATTCTGCTGTTTCATCCGGCCATACGCAAGATAAAGGAATTGATCGCCATAGGCAGACTGGGCAGGCTTTACTACATTTATTCAACCCGGCTGAACCTTGGCACCGTCAGAACAGAGGAGAATGTATTCTGGTCTTTTGCGCCGCACGACATCTCGGTGATGAATCACCTGACCGGATCGCAGCCGGTTGGAATATATGCCCGGGGCGGGAAATTTCTTCAGGACAAACTGGAGGACGTTACCGTAACGCACCTGGAATACCCGGAGAATATCCGTGCCCACATTTTTGTGTCCTGGCTGCATCCTTTCAAGGAGCAGCGCCTGGTTGTCGTCGGAAGCGAAGGAATGATATCCTTTGAGGATTCATCCCAAGACAAAAATATCATGCTGTATAACAAGCGGATACAGATGGCGGGCGGCCTTCCGCGAAAAGTTGAACAGCCCGATGAAGTAATCCCATATGACCGGGCTTCGCCTTTAAGAAAGGAGCTTGAATATTTCATCGAAGGTCTGGATGGCAGGATCACCGTTGCCGACGGCTGGAATGGCGCAGAGGTGGTTCGTATTCTTGAACAGGCTCAGCAATGCCTGTCAAAACAAAGTGAAGGGGTGGAAGAATGATTGACAAAAGCGCATTTATTCATCAAAGCGCTGTTGTGGACGATGGCGTTTCAATCGGAAAGAACACAAAGGTCTGGCATTTCTCGCATGTGCAGGAAGGCGCCGTCATCGGGGAAAACTGTACGCTGGGGCAGAATGTCAACATCGGCAATCATGTAAGCGTAGGAAACAATTGCAAAATTCAAAACAACGTGTCGGTTTATGAGGGGGTCACGCTGGAGGATTATGTTTTTTGCGGGCCGTCAATGGTCTTTACAAATATCAGGGTTCCCCGGTGCAAATACCCTCAGCGGGGTTCGGCTTTTTATCAAAAGACACTGGTAAAGGAAGGAGCAAGCATCGGCGCGAATGCCACCATATTGTGCGGAACCACCATTGGCAGGCATGCCCTTGTTGGAGCAGGTTCTGTGGTTACCGCCGATGTGCCGGATTATGCCCTGATGGTGGGCAATCCGGCCAGGCAAATCGGATGGATGTGCGAATGCGGAGGACGCCTTGCCGGTGAAAGCCTAATAAAATGCAATCAGTGCGGGCGCAAGTATATTAAAAAGGATGGATTATTAAGGGAGGAAGTTTAAATGATACAGTTTGTTGATCTGAAGGCACAGTATGAGCAGCTGAAGACGGATATCGATGCAGGTATCCGGAAAGTGCTGCAGCACGGAAAGTTTATCATGGGCCCGGAAGTTACGGAGTTGGAAGATACGCTGGCTGCGTATGCAGGGGTGAAACATTGCATTTCGGTATCCAATGGAACAGATGCGCTCCTGATTCCCCTGATGGCATGGGGGGTTGGCCGCGGAGACGCTGTATTCGTACCCGACTTTACTTTTGCATCAACCTCGGAGGTGGCATGTCTGACAGGAGCCACGCCGGTTTTTGTTGATATAGACCGCAAAACCTTCAATATGGATCCGCAAAGCCTGGAGGAAAAAATTCTTAAAGTGAAGAAAGGGGGACTACTGGTTCCCAGGGTGGTTATTCCGGTGGATTTGTTCGGTCTCCCTGCAGAGTATGATAAAATTACACAAATCGCACGAAGGTATGGAATAAGAGTACTGGAAGATGCTGCGCAGGGGTTTGGCGGCAAAATCCTTGAAAAAAAAGCGGGCAGCTTCGGCGATGCCGCCGCCACGTCATTTTTCCCTTCAAAGCCTTTGGGCTGCTATGGGGATGGCGGCGCCATCTTCACCTCGGACGATGAACTTGCCGAAGCTGCGGAATCCATTCGGTCCCATGGTAAGGGAAAAGACAAGTATGATAATGTGCGAATTGGTTTGAATGCGAGGCTGGACACCCTTCAGGCCGCAATTCTGCTGGTAAAGCTGAAGGCTTTTGCGGAAACCGAGCTTGATGCCAGAAACAGGTGTGCGCAAATGTATACGGACGGGTTAGTCAAATGCATCACTACTCCTGCAGTACCCAAGGGTTATACATCCAGTTGGGCGCAGTATTCTTTGCTGGCTGAAACCCATGCACAAAGAGACCTGCTGCAGCGGAAACTTGCCGAAAACCAAATCCCCACGGTGGTCTATTACCCAAGGCCTCTGCACCGGCAAACCGTAAACCGGCAATATCTTTTCCCGGATGAGGACTATCCGGTTGCCACGGACATATCGGAAAGGATTTTCAGTATTCCGATGCATCCATACCTCAGTACTGAAACCATTCACAAGATTATCGATACAATCCGGGAAATCATTGATAAGACAGTGTGATTCGTGTTTTAACCATTTCCTAATAAGCTGAAGCAGCGGGCTGTAATTGCTTCCGCTGTTAAGCTGGACAAGCTATTCATGGAAGAAAAATCACAAAAAATAAAGAAAAACGAAGAAAACGGGAGCTATTTTATATCCTTCGATAAAAAGACCATGCGAACCAAAGAAAAGTTCATAAGAACCCTATTTACAATCGAGCGAACCTGATATATAATCAATTCATAGTCAAAAACAAACCAATGTGGAGGGAGACTTACTATGAATCCACCCGCTTGTTATCCAGGTACAAGGGTTCCCATCTCGGCAACGGGGCTGCTTGAAGGAATATTTACCGCGACCAACGGCATCACACTTTCGCAGGTGTGTGAAATTACAGGGCTGGAGGCCAGTACCGTACAAAACTGGATCAAAAGGGGCTATGTGAATCCGCCGGTTGGCCGAAAATATTCCAGAAACCAGCTGGGCAGAATCATCCTGATCAACCTTTTAAGGGACACCTTTGTGATTGAAAGAATTGCCAGGCTGATAAGCTATGTGAACGGCAACCTGTTAGATCGTTCGGACGACATTATGGATGACGGCGACATTTACCAATGCCTGTGTGATATTCTAATCACCCCTGAAAAAAAGGTGATTGTTTGTGAAGACAATCTGGCGCAGAAGGTGGATGAGCGCCTGAAGAGTTTCCAGGAACCTTTCCCGGGCGCAAAAGAACGGCTGAAGCTGATCCTTGAAGCATTGGTTTACGCCAGTATATCGGTGGAGTTTAAAAAGGCTGCCACCCAGCTGACCGAAAGAATTTAGGAGACCGTTCGGAAAATAAGCTTATATGAACCCGCTGTTCATGAGTAAGGTTCCGAACCGGCTCCGAGGAGACCGTTCGGAAAATATACTTAGTGGCACCCCATGTTCATGAGTAAGGTTCCGAGCCGGTACAAAGACATAGCTGATGCGGAAAGGAGAGATTTATGGATTGGTGGAATTCTTTATCCGATTTACAAAGATTGCTTGCATCCATTGCCGCCCCGGCAACATTTTTCATGGTGCTTCAGTTTATCCTGATGCTGTTTGGGTTTGTTCAAGGAGGAGAAGCTGATTCTGCTGATGGGGCCGAGCAGGGTGACATGGACCTGCATGATGGAGTCCATGGAAGTCTGGATGGCCACGACCTGGCGGACGGGCACGCGCATGACATCTTCAGTGGCCATGGCTATGACCTGGCGGACGGGCATGCGCATGACATCTTCAGCGGTCACGATCATGATGGCAGTCTCGCAGACGGCCACACCCATGATTGTATTCACGACAGCGACCATGATGATATTCATCATACCCAGGGCGGACATGAAAAAGGCGACGCACTGCGCCTGCTCACCCTCAGAGGCATCATTGCATTTTTATCCGTCGGCGGATGGATGGGTGTTGCAGCCATCGATTGGAACCTTCCCGATATCCTGGCGATTGTTCTGGCGCTGGCAGCCGGTTCGCTGGCCCTCTGGTTTGTGGCCTGGATCATTCGGGCATTTGTGAGGATGCAGCAAAGCGGCAATGTCAGAATGGAAAACGCTGTGGGCAAGGAAGGCCAGGTATACCTGACCATTCCCGAAAACGGGCGTGGAAAAGTGAATGTGATCGTCCAGGATCGCCTGTCTGAAATGGATGCAGTAACAAAAGCCGGCCGGGCCATCAAAACCGGTGAAAAAATTACGGTTTTAGGAATTGCATCGGATGGAGTGTTACTCGTTGCTCCAAAAGAAACCCCGGAACAGGAAAATCCTCCCGAACGGGAGAAAATATCCGGATGATGATTCTGTATTGATACTGTCAGGAAGTTTAAGATTAAGGTTAAAAATCCCCAAAGGGGTTCATGAAAAATTAAAGGAGGTCAACTTATTATGCCAAGTGGTTTTATTCTTACCGGAGTGATCATTATTCTTGTTTTCTCAACCCTGATGTTCATCATTTCCAGGTACAAAAGGTGTCCGTCGGACCGCATCATGGTCATCTATGGAAACGTAGGCTCGGGAAAGGATGGAGAAGCTCTTTCGGCAAAGTGTATCCACGGTGGTGCAGCGTTTGTATGGCCCATCATTCAGGCTTATGAATTTATGGATTTAACCCCGATGTCCATCAGCGTTGACCTGAAAAATGCACTCAGCCGCCAGAACATCCGTATTGACGTCCCGTCAAGCTTTACAGTGGGTATTTCCACTGAAACCGGCGTCATGCAGAATGCAGCCGAAAGACTGCTGGGTTTAAAGCTTCAGCAGATTCAGGATCTTGCCAAGGATATCATTTTTGGTCAGCTGCGTCTGGTTATCGCCACGATGGATATCGAGGAAATCAACACCGACAGGGATAAATTCCTTGAAGCCGTCTCCAGCAACGTGGAAACTGAATTGAAGAAAATCGGCCTTCGCCTGATCAACGTAAACGTTACCGACATCAACGACGAATCGGGTTATATCGCCGCCCTTGGTAAGGAAGCCGCCGCAAAGGCGATCAATGATGCGAAACGCACCGTTGCCGAAAAGGAAAGGGACGGCGCAATTGGTGAAGCCAATGCCCGCCGTGACCAGAGGATTTCAGTGGCATCCGCCGATTCAGAGGCGATTAAGGGTGAAAACGAATCCAAGGCCCAGGTTGCATTGTCCAACGCCATCCGTCGTGAACGTGAAGCAGAAGCTTTAAAGCGTGCTACCGCGTCTGAAAAAATCCAATCTGCAAAGGCATTGATGGAAGCCTATGTTGCCGAACAGGAAGCAGAGCTTGCCCGTGCCGCCCGTGAAAAAGCCACACAGGAAGCAGACGTTTTGGTCAGCGCTGAAATTGAAAAGAAGAGGCTTGAACTGGAAGCCGAAGCCCAGGCCGAACAGACCAGACGTCTGGCAAAGGGTGATGCCGATGCCATCTTCCTGAAGATGGAGGCTGAAGCCCGCGGTATGCAGGAAATCCTTACAAAACAAGCGCTGGGTTATACACAGCTGGTTCAGGCTGCCGGTGATGCCGTAAATGCTACCCGCCTGCTGCTTGCCGACAAGATGGAAGAACTGATGAAGGTTCAGGTTGAAGCCATTAAGGGTATCAAGATTGACAAGGTGACTGTCTGGGACGGTATGGGCGGAAAGGAAGGAATGCCGGCAACGGCCAATTTCCTTTCAGGAATGCTCAAATCCATTCCTCCGATGAACGAAATGTTTAAAATGGCCGGCATGGAACTGCCCGAAATTCTGGGTAAGGATGCTGAAAAGACCGAAACCGCAGAACCGGCTGCAAATTAGTCCAAGGCCAATCAAATTTGATGTTAAAGCTTTCCATAATATAAACCATAATATCACCTTAAAGGCTCATGAGTTCACTCGTGGGCCTCTTTTTTTCACCTGGCCTTCCATTAACATTTGTTTACTTCCCACCAATGAGTGGTAAAAATGAATCGGGAAAACTACAAAATATGACTTCAATTAAAATATTTGCCGCAGCTTCAGTTTCAGGCGTGCCATATTTCAGGCATTTTCATGCAGGTTATTGGCCAGGACTGGTACATCTCCACGAGAGAAGGTGTTTTATTGGAAAAGACGTTCAAAATGCGCCGCAATTTTCCGGCTGTCCTGAAAGCATTAGACGCATCCGATGACGAACGGCAGATAGAGTTGTATGAAAATATCCTGACAGCCATGATCGGAGCACCCATTCTTTTACTTGTGGCTGCTGCCAATATCATCATCAGAAATCTTTTATGGCACGAGTCCTATCAAAATACATTGTTCGGCAGCATCATTTTTATACTTCTTGCCGCTTTATTTGAGCTGGGTACAAGAATTCAAATAAAGCCGCGGCTGATGACGCATTTTATTTCGCTGATCATCGCCGTATGGTTCATGTTCATCATCCTCTATTTCTTTAATTTAGTCGGTCCGGCTGTTCTGACCATGGGCTTTATTCAAATCGCATTTGCCTTAACCCGTGAGAACAAAACCGTGCTCGTATACATCAGTATGGGTTCTTTGCTGACAGGGATTCATTTATGGATCGCCCGCCGTAATATGAGCTTTGTCCTGGATGACAAGTATTATGCCGTACAGTTTGCATTATTTTTCTTACTATTCATTGTCGCGGCGATCATCCTGAAGGTGAATAAAAACCGTCATGGAAAGACGCAGCGGCTTTTGGAAGAAGCATTAAGGCAGAAGGAAGAGACCTTGTCGCTGTATGAGGAAATCGCCGCTAACGAAGAAGAACTGCGAACCCAGAATGAGCAGCTGAGAACATATAATGAACAGATTCTGGAGAAGGAAGCCAAACTGAATTATATCTCCAATTTTGATATATTAACCGGTCTGCCAAACCGGCAGATGATCCTGGAACGACTGCAGCTGTTAATCCGTCTGAGTCACCAAAAGCAGCCGATCTATATTGTGTTCTTCGATCTCGACAATTTCAAGCAGGTGAATGACACCCTGGGTTATCGCGCAGGAGACAATTTGCTGATAGAAGTGACGGAAATTCTGATCCGCAGCATACATCCGGATGATTTGGCTGGAAGGCTGGGTGGAGACGAGTTTGTGCTGCTGCTGCAGCAGCCGATGGATGAGAACAACGCTTTCCGCTTTATTGATGAAATCCGTGAGCGCATATCCGAAATAAATATTGCGGATGCACCCAATATCTGTACTTCCGCCAGCTTTGGCGTAACGGTTTATCCCTTCGACGGCGAAGAAGAGATCGAACTGATGAAATGTGCGGACACGGCCATGTATAAAGCGAAAGAAACAGGCAGAAACAATATTCAGTTTTACAGAAAAGAAATGAAGGAAGAGATCCTTCAAAAAATTGAACGGGAGAAACAGTTGCTCGATGCGATAAAAAACAATGAATTCTTTCTGGTATTCCAGCCTCAGTTTTCGGTGGACGGCAGATATATCAGGGGCTTTGAAGCCCTGATCCGCTGGAGATCCCCCCACGGCATTGTCGACCCCATGGACTTTATCCCGCTGGCCGAAAGAACCGGACTGATCCTGCTGATAGGAAGGTGGGTGCTGCGGACGGCATGCTTCATGTTTCAGGATCTGTGTGAACGACTCTCACTGGATGCCTTGATTTCAGTAAACATTTCAGCAGCACAGATCCGTCAGAAGAATTTTGTTCAGTCCGTCATGGATATTTTAAAGGAAACTCAGCTGGATCCATGCAGGCTTGAGCTGGAAATCACCGAAACCATGCTGATCGATTCGCTGGAAGAAACCGTAGAGCTGCTGAAAAAGCTGAAAGCGCTGGGTGTTCATATTTCGCTGGATGATTTCGGAACCGGGTATTCTTCTTTGAACTATCTAAAAATCCTTCCCATCGATACGCTGAAAATTGATAAAACCTTTATTCATGACATTACTGCTGCTGCAGACTCCGGAAAGATGCTGGGAGATATGATACACCTGGCGCATCACCTGAACCTTCTGGTGGTTGCCGAGGGCGTGGAAACCGAGGAACAGCTGGAGTATCTTGTGAAGAAAGGTTGTGACTACGCCCAGGGCTACCTGCTGGGCAGGCCTGTGGAAATGACCGAGATTCAAAAGCTGCTGGAAAATAAACTGTACACGGGCGGCAGTGCACCGCAAGTGTCATCCTGAGCGCAGCGAAGGATCTGATCCGGGTAAAATTCTTCATTGTACTCAGAAATTCCACGCACACTTTGTACCGCAATGAACAAAAGCGAAGCTGTCATCCCATGCTGCGCTTCGGATCTCAGGATGACATTCGCTTCGCTTATGGCTGCACGTTCATAACAATGACAGTATCGCTGTCATTTCTTTATTTCTACTGGATCACCGTGCTGGTTTTCCATTTTCCACTCAGATAGTATATCAAAAGAATCACACCTGTACCCAGTGAGGCTATTGGCGCGGCAAGCCCCAGCCCCAGCATACCCTTGCCCAGAACCACTCCGAAGAGGAGTGCCAGCGGGATGCGGAACCCCAATGAGGACATTATTCCGCCAAAGGAAGAAACAATCGTATGTCCCGAGCCTGTTATCAGGCCATTCAGGCAGAATACCGCCGGAACCAGCAAGTAGTCAAGGCTGAAGGTTTTAATGTATTCAACACCGGCAGAGATCATCGCCGGGTCATCCCCGAAAAGGGCGAGAATCTGTGCCGGAAACAGGCGCGTGAGAATGAAAACAAAAAGCGAAACCGAGAAGGAGAGGATGAACCCGACATGCAGGGTCTTTTTTGCCCGATCTATCCTCCCGGCCCCCATATTCTGGGCTACCATCGCTGATACGGAAGAACCCACGGCAATCGCAGGAAGAATGGCAAACCCGTTATACTTGCTGATGATACCCAATGCAGCCGATGCGCTGACACCCATCCCGTTTGCGATGGTTGTGAGAACAAGGAAGGAAAAGTTTGTGATCACATTTGTGATGGAGATGGGTATTCCAACCCGCAGCAGCATCAGGAACCGATCCTTGTAAAACCGGAAGGAACCAGGTTTGAAGTCGAAATCAAAATTGCTTCTTTTCAGATAAATGATACAGGCGATCATGCTGATCGCCTGGGATATGACGGTTGCAAGCGCTGCCCCCTTTGATGCCATGCGGAACACACCTACAAGCAGCAGGTCAAGAAGAATGTTGATGATACAGGCGGTTGCAACAAAGAACAATGGGCGCTTGCTGTCTCCAAGCCCGCGCAGGATGGCTGCGAAAGCGTTATATCCGAAGATGAATATTGTTCCGAGCACGGTGATATTCAGATAATCACGTGCCTCCTGGTACGATTCTGCCGGTGTCTGCAGCAAATGCAGGATGGAATCGGACAGAAGCATCATCGCCACTGTTATGATAACAGACGTGATCAGCAGAAAGGTGAGCAGGGTTTTTATCGACTCACTCATGCCTTCTCTGTCACCGGAACCCAGGTACTGAGCAATAACAACTGTGCCCCCCACGGTCAGCCCGATAACGATGTTTGTGATGATGAAGGTCACCTGACCGCCGATATTCACGCCGGATATCCCGGCAGTGCCGTTAAAATTACCCACAATCAGCATGTCGGCTACATTGTAAAGAGTCTGTATCAGATTTGAAAGCATGAACGGCAAAGCGAACATAATCAGGTTTTTCGCGACGCTGCCTTCTGTAAGATTTTTCTCAATCGATGATGTCCTCATATCTTCCCCCGTTGAAACAAAACTTAAAGCATATTCAATTTACAGGATTCAAGTGTGAAAGTCAATGTAAAAAAAGGTAAACGGAAGTGTAACCCTTATTGCCATGATCACGCCCCGAATCTGTCATCCTGAGCGAAGCGAGGGATGTCAACAGCGTTGAGCAGAAACTGTGATTAGGGTAACGCTATCATAGCAATGACCGTTCGCTTTCATTTAACGTTTGAGAGGTAGAATTTTATGGTATAATATCCGATATAGAAAATTGACAGGTAATTTTTTACTTGCCCATGCAACCCCCGTGTACCAGGAGGTAACCATGGTTGAACATAATATCATAAAACTGATCAAAGCATCGGGACGTTTACCGAAGATGTCCAAGGATTTTGGCGAAATACTGAAAATGCTGCAGGATCCCAACGATTATGATATGGACACGTGTGCTCAGTATTTCACACGCTTTCCGCAGCTGGGGGATGCCCTGCTGAAAGCATTGAAGTATAAAGTCAAATTCAAACATACCATCAATACGGTTAAAGAAGCCTTAGGCTATCTGGGAGCCAGGAATGCGAAAAACATTGCAATATCCTATATGGCCAGGTTGCTGCTGCCCGACAGCCAGGGGAGGGCAACGTTTTTTGATAATAAAAAATATTGGAAGCATGTGATTGGAACGGCGGCGGCCGCCTATTTAATTGCAGAAAAAAGCGGCATCAGCGATAAGCATAAATTATTTTCCTATGGGTTAATTCATGATATTGGTGTAACCGTATTGGATATCTGTTTGCCGGATTATCTGGACAAGGTTCACGAGCTGCATCAGAAAAAAGTACACCAGATTGTCGCGGAAAAAATCGTGCTGAATGGCATCAC
>JAEZBW010000720.1 GCA_023426765.1 Bacillota bacterium | reverse complement strand
GATGAAAAACAGAATCCTGTCAATCCTGCTATTATTTCTTTTTATCTTAATGCTATTGCCCTTATCTGCTTTTGCCTACAGCGATTCAAACAATGGAGACTGGAGCAGTAAATCCGTTACCTTGTCGAAAACCTCTGAAGCGGAGCTGATGGTTCGTGTGGGTGATATCGACGCCTGCAACGATGAAGGGGCAGTCAGTGAAAAAGGTTACAATCCATTTACTGCAAAAAACCAATACAGCCACGGTTATCCCTGGAAGGCAGATCCGTCCGACCCGGCAGGAACGGATCGGATTTATATCGGCAGCAACGAGACCGGAAGAACCTGTGATGGCTATTCAGACAATTATTATGATTGGACTGAGGAATCCGATTATGCAGTGGCGAAAGGCCCTCTGATCATTACCATGCAATATGACCTTTCTGCCGTCACGCTTAAAAATGCCTTGCTGCAAATCTGCATCGATGACTTTCAGGCCTTAGCCTGGGACAGTCAATTTACGGTTACACTCAACGGCAAAGATGCCCCCTTTATTGCCGAGCTTTTAAACCATGTCAATCAGACCGGTCCCACCAGCTATATCATATCGGCGATTATTCCTTCGGGATTTTACGAGGATATCCGTTCCGGAAAGCTTGTCATCACCATCGATGAGACAACCGGAAGAGGTGATGGTTTCGCAGTGGATTTCGCGAAGCTTCTGATCAACTACAAGGAAAACATCTTTACCGGTAAATTCAAAGGATATGTTTCCGGCGCTGATAAGGCAACCGTTCGCTTGCTGGGAACCAGCACCACTGTCACCACCGAGCAGGGAGGATTTTTTACCTTTGACGCTGTTCCGGGTTTAAATGCGGTACGTGCTTCTGCCAACGGTTATGTAGAAGACTATGATTACGGCATCGTATTATCCTCCGATACCGAATGGGAAGCGAATTTATCCCTGTATGAAGGCAAGGGAACCCCAGATATCGATTTCAGCAAATTCGCAGCAACCGATGCCTGGAGCGATGCTTCTTCATGGGCATTGGCAGAACTGCAGAAAGCTTCTGATTTAGGCCTGATCCCTGATGTGCTTCTGGGTGCCGATATGAAAAAGTCCATCACCCGCGCAGAGTTTGCGGCCATTTGCGTAAAGGTTTATGAAAGTCTTGGCAATACCAAGGCTCAACCGGTTACCACCAATCCATTCACCGACTGCAATGACACCGAAGTTCTAAAGGCATTTAACCTGGGTGTTACCAATGGAACAAGCGCTACCACCTTTTCTCCGAACCAGATTCTGAACCGGGAACAGGCAGCGACCATGCTTACCCGTGCATATAAGGTGGTCTCCATGGATGGCTGGACCCTTGCAACCGACAGCAAGTTTACCTTAAAATATGACAAGCCTGCCACTTTTGCAGATGATGATCAGATTTCAAGCTGGGCAAAAGACAGTGTGTACTTTATGAATGCCAATAAGATCATCAATGGCGTCGGTGGGAACAAGTTTGCTCCGAAAAACACCACCGCATCAGAAGAAGCGATAGGCTATGCCAATGCCACCCGCGAGCAGGCCCTTCTGATTGCCACAAGAATGGTGGAAAATCTGAAGGACGATCTGGATTAATCTATATGTACTGAAGCACTGTAATAAGCTTCATGATTCAAATATGTGAATATTTCAAAGCGGAGGGATCATTTTTCCCTCCGCTTATTTCATACGTGAAGTATATCTCATAGGGTTGGAATCAAATTGAACCGCTGTTTTTGCGGAGTTAAGCCGGTAAAACACATAAAAACGGATGCGCATAATAACCTCACATCAGCCCTTCAACAGCAGGTGATTACACCTTGAACAGGATATCAGGTTAATGAATGAGCGCATCGAAAGGCTATGCCTAAGCCGCTTTCTCTTTGACCTTCTGCCCTATCAGGCTGATTCCCTTTCCAAGCTCCAGTCTTCGGATAAAAATGAAATAACATATCATATGAATAAGTGCTGTTGCAAGCCAGGAAATGGGGTAGGAATAATAAAGCGTCTGTTGATCCCTGTGCTGCGCAAAGGCAGTATAAATCCAGGTAATTCTGAAGCCGCATACGCCGATAACTGATACAAGCATTGGGGTCAGAGATGCTCCCATACCCCTGAGCATGCCGACAAAGGTGTCCATCAAACCACACAGGAAATAGGTGCCGCAAATGAGCATCATCCTGACCATGCCATATCCGATGACTTCCGTATTGCCCGGTGCGTATATTCCCAGCAGGAATTTTCCGGCAGCAAGCGATGCAAAACCCAACACAAGCCCTATCCCCGTCACCAGCATGGAACAGATCCAAAAAACCCGGCGTACGCGTTTATATTCCTTCGCGCCAACATTCTGCCCGGTAAAGGTGAGTGCGGTGTGATAGATGGTGTTCATCGCAACATAAATGAAGCCTTCAATATTCTGTGCTGCCGAATTGCCTGCCATGACAGCAGAACCGAAGGAGTTGACCGAAGACTGTATCAGCACATTCGACAATGAGAAGATGGAGCCCTGCAGCCCTGCGGGAAGACCAATCCTTATCAGCTGTAAGAGCTTGTCCTTATGAAACCGAATCGAACGGAGATCCAATTTCACCGAACCATTAAACTGGATCAGGCAAATAACAACCAACACGGCGGACAATACCTGTGAAATAATTGTAGCCAACGCAACTCCGGCTACTCCCATGTGGAAGAAAATGACGAATATCAGGTTCAGTATCACATTCACAATTCCTGATATCGTTAAATAATACAGCGGCCTCTTCGTATCGCCCACTGCCCGAAGGATGGAGCTGCCATAATTGAAAAGCATTGATGCCGGCATGCCGGCAAAGTAAATTCTTAAATAAAGGGTTGCCTGTCCGAGAACATCCGGCGGCGTACCCATGGCGGTAAGAAGCTTTTCAGCCATGGTAATCCCAAAAACACTGACAATAACGCTGGCCACAAGGCTGGTTGCAATAGAGGTATGAACCACTTCATTGACGTGATGATGATCCCCCGCACCATAATATTGTGCTACAGCGACACTTGAACCTACCGAAAGGCCCATGAACACGCTGACAATCAGGTTGGTAAGGGATCCGGTTGAGCCGACGGCAGCAAGCGCAGTCGGTCCTGCAAACCGGCCGACGACAATAATGTCGGCGGCATTATATAAAAGCTGTAAAAGGCCGGACAACATCAGCGGAAGTGAGAACATCACGATTTTCATAAACAGCGGTCCGCTGCACATATCTATTTCATGGGAATTTCTTTTCAACATTTTTCACCCTCATTAAGTCGGTGGGACGGTTCTATTTGACTCAAATCTTATGCAAACCTAATGTATCATGCGTCAGTTGGGATAGCTTTATTTGATGCAAACTTAATGTATCATACACCGTTTCGGGTATAATATCAAGCACCTGGCATGATTTACATATATCCTGTTATGAATGCCTTGAAACACAAAACGCCGTAATGCACCGAAAGAAAACACGGATAGTGGACACTTTACGTTCATTGTGTTTTGGTTCTCACAGAATAGCACTCGAGTAAAGCTGAGTCAACCGGGAAAGGTTTGTCCGACTCATAAGCAGGCTGCCTTCCGCATATGATTGTGTACAATGAATTGGGGAGGTTGAGGTTATGCTGTTAAAAGAACTGGGGAAGAGCAGCCGGATTTTCGTGAAAGATTTGGTTTCCACTCCCGTAGGGGCTGTATGC
>JAEZBW010000716.1 GCA_023426765.1 Bacillota bacterium | reverse complement strand
GAACAGTAACAGGCTCAATGCCAATTATACTATAGAACTCCGGGTTAAACAAGGATGCCCCCGCCCCGGGCCCCACAACAAAAATCAGCGCATTTCATGCACGTTGACCCGGCATGAAATGCGCGATTGTGTCTTAATCATCAAAGGGTTTTTTCCGTGTTCATTCTGCATTACTGGTTCTCCAGTCCAGTCAGATTCATCTATGATTACCCCGGCGGAAGACTGCCTGAAGGTTTTAGCTTCATCTGACTGATGGGTTTAATCCATATTCATTATATGCAGAAGGAGAATTAATTTTCACACTCTGAATGGTGGATGCGCTGAAAGCTTTCAGAGTGCGGCCTGAAATAAATTAATAATATGTGAATAATTTCATAAAAAAAGAAGGATTTTTTTAATTTGTGGCGAATAATACCCTATAACGGAAAATCTGGATAGAGAATTGCATGGAAAATGAAAATAATCCAGAGAATACCAGAACATCAACAATAGGATACGGAAGGTGGTACAGAGATGGAGATTACAGACATCCGCATCAGAAGGATTGAATCAGAGGGGAAAATGAAGGCTGTTGTTTCGGTGACATTCGACAATGAGTTCGTAGTTCACGACATCAAGATCATTGAAAGTCAAAGTGGGCTCTTCATTGCAATGCCAAGCAGGAAAACACCCAGCGGTGAATTCAGGGATATTGCACACCCTATTCACTCTGAAGCTCGTTCCAGTATTCAATCTGCAATCCTTGAAAGGTATCAGACGATGCTGGTAGAAGAAGAAACCGGTGTAGCGGCAAGCTCAATTACGGAAGATGAATAATCGATAAAAAGTAGAGGCACTTACACTTGTTGAAGTGCCTGTATTTTTATTTCGATAGATTATTCGTTGAGCGATGCCGGCAACCGGTTCATATGGATGGTCTTTTGTTTCATATGTTAAGACACAACTGTGGCAGGTTGTGTCTTTTTTGCACCGGAATCCTTTCGTGAAAAGTCGAATGCTGTACATTGTATACAGGGCACCAGGGAGAAAAATTTGTTTCCCCGGTTTGCATAAATCTTGTGATATAAGCTGAAATCCAGTAAATATAGTACTTCTGGGGCAATTACTCCAAAGGCATGCCGATAAAGCAGAGTACTTTTGTTGAATTTCTCTGTTGAAAAAAAAATCGAAACATGAGAAAATGTTTAAGTCTGATATTGATTGCATGCATTCCATTTATCAGCGCATAGGGTCACTGAAGAGATGTCCGCAGGCAATACGAAAAAACCTGTTTTTAAATGGGAAATTGGGAAGAATGTTTTAAGACCCAACTTCACCTTGACAACAGGACAAGGCAGGTGGACTGCTTCCGATAATGCCGCTTCGGGTTTGAAGGAAAGCAGGATGAGTACCACGGGTATAATCCGGCAGGGTCTGAGGTGTGAGAACTGTGAAATGTACGGAGGTTAATCGATCATGAACTTGCATGGAAAAGACATCAAAATATTCGCGGGGAATTCCAACAGAAGCCTTGCAGAGGAAATCGCTGCGAAAATCGGATTACCGTTGGGCGCTTCCAATGTGGGCCGTTTCAGCGATGGCGAAATTGCCATCAGCATCAACGAGGTAGTCCGTGGTTCGGATACCTTTATCATTCAGTCAACCTGCACACCGGGCAATGATAACCTGATGGAGCTTTTAATCATGACCGATGCCCTCAGAAGAGCCTCTGCAGGCAGAATCACTGCGGTTATCCCCTATTTCGGATATGCACGGCAGGACAGGAAGGCGAAAGCGCGGGATCCGATCTCGGCGAAGCTCGTGGCCAATCTGATTACAACCGCCGGTGCGGACAGGGTTTTAACCATGGATCTTCATGCGACGCAGCTCCAGGGCTTTTTCGATATACCCGTCGATCAACTGTATGGCACACAGCTGATTGCCCAGTATATGCTGGATAAATTTGAGACTTTGGACGATGTGGTCGCGGTTTCTCCTGATGTAGGCAGCGTTTCCCGCTGCAGAAAGTTTGCTGAAAAGCTGGATGTGCCGCTGGCCATTATTGACAAGCGCCGTCCCAAGGCAAATGTCTGCGAAATTATGAATATAATCGGGGATGTCCGCGAAAAAAGATGTTTGTTGGTGGATGATTTGATTGATACAGCCGGTACGGTTGTCAGCGCCGCCAACGCTTTGATGGATATCGGCGCAAAAGAGGTTTATGCCGCCTGTACCCATGGGGTTTTGTCCGGCCCGGCAATCGAACGTATCCGAAATTCTCCCATCCGTGAACTGGTCACGTTGAATACCATTCCGATTCCGAAAGAAAAGAAACTCGATAAAATAACGGTTCTGTCCGCTGCGGAAGTGTTTGCCGAAGCGATAGAAAGAATTTATGGCGATATTTCAATCTCAACCCTGTTTACACAACAATAAGATACACCTGAAACGAATCACCGGGAAGCTGCGGTTTGTTGGGCGGAGAATATCCGTGAAGGGTTCTCCGCCTGGATGGCGGATGTGCGGAAGCTTCATGGGGGTGTATTGAAGCCGGGGAATGAAAAGTTTGCTTGATGAAGCAGGCTTTTTCTGTATATACTGAAAATGTGTTCTGCGGGTTGCTGATGGTTCATCCGATGGAACACCTAACGGTGAATCAAGGAGGAACCTGCATGTTTGTATTGGCCGGACTGGGAAATCCCGGCAAGGAGTATGAAAGAACCCGCCATAACGCAGGGTTTGAAGCAATTGATTATTTGTCCGCGCTATACCGCATTCCCCTGACAAAAGACAAGTTCAGGTCACTTATGGGCGAAGGGATGATTCAGGGGGAGAAAGTCCTCCTGGTAAAGCCGCAGACCTATATGAACAACAGCGGCGAAGCCATCCGTGCCATTTTTGATTTTTACAAGCTTGACGCGAAGAAGCTTATCGTCATATTCGATGACATAGATCTGGATTCCGGGGCCATCCGTATCCGTATCCGGGGCAGCGCGGGTACGCATAACGGCATGCGATCCATTCTGTACCATATGGGCACCGAGGAGTTTCCGCGCATCCGGATAGGCATCGGCAAACCCGATCCCCGGTTCGATCTGGCCGACTATGTACTGGGCAGGCTGGATCAAAACGAACAAAAGGCAATGAATGAGGCGATCGAAAAGGTCGCCGATGCCGTTGGCCTGATCATGGTTTCAGGGATCGAAACAGCTATGGGCCGGTTTAATGAAACTAAAAAGAACCCTCCAACAGGCGTGTGAAACAGAGAATATCCGGCCCCCTGTCCTATGCAGCAGAACAGGAACAAGCAAAGGTACCGTATTGTGATGAAACAAACATGAACTTTCTGGAGAATAGAATGAATCATCTACGATGGAATAACTGGGAACAGATGCAAAGGATACAGGCCGACGCGCAGAAGGGGTATTCCTTTGCCGTCAATGGACTGGCGGATACTCAAAGACATCATCTGGTTTATTCGCTTGCCCGCGGGGCAGGTAAAAAAGCGCTGTATGTGGCCGCCAATGATCTGCAGGCACGCAAGGCTTACCGGAACCTGCAAAGCCTGTTTCATGAAGGCGTGTATTATTTTCCGTTCCGGGAAAAAATGATGTATGATGTCGAGGCAAAAAGCCATGAACAGGCTTTCGCGAGGATTGAAGCCCTCGACAGGCTGCTGGCGGGAAACTATTCGGCGCTGGTCTTGTCCTGCGAGTCTTTGCTGGACAGCTTTATGCCGGCTGATGAATTTCATATGCACCGGCTGGCAGTATCGACAGGAGATACCCTTCAAATGGAACAGGCCGCCCTGCGCCTGGTTGAAATGGGCTATGAACGGGAGGAACAGGTGGAGGGCCCCGGGCAGTTTGCCGTACGGGGCGGAATTCTGGATATTTTCCCGGTGCAGCTGGAGAAACCGGTCAGAATTGAACTGTTCGATATAGAGATCGATTCGATACGCATCTTTGATCCCGACACCCAGCGATCCTTCGGAAGGATCGATACGGTTGAAATCCTTCCGGCAAAGGAGTTCATCCTGGGGAAAGCACAGGCTCTTGAGGTTGCCGACAAGGTTCAAAGAGAGCTTACGGCATATCTGTCCAAATTGAAGGACAGAGATCTGACCGAACTGTTTCGTGAACATTTCAGCAATTATATTGAACAGCTGAAGAATGCCAATCATTTCGCCGGGATAGACAAGTTCATCCCCTATTTTTACCGGCAGGCCGCTTCCATTTTTCATTATGTAAGTAAAAATACCATCGTCTTTATCGAGGATGTCAGCCGTTTAAGCCAACGTCTTTCCAATGTCGTCGAAGAGCATTACCGTCAGTGTGAAATCCTGACCGAAAAAGGCATGCTTCTGGCGGGTTCATATGCCATGTACTTCAACCCGGATGAGTTGCCCCAACGCCTTCAGGAGCATCAGGTGGTCTATCTGAACAGCCTGGATGAAGGCAGGGCATTAACCGAAATACATGCACAATTTACGCTGCAGGGGAAAAATGTCGATCCCTATCAGGGACATCTGGAAGACTTAAAAAAAGGACTTCGCTCATGGATCGATCAGGGGTATCTGGTTACAGTGCTTGCTGCTTCAGAGCAAAGGGCGGAAGGGCTTTACAGGGCATTCACGGACGATGGCATCCGGGTGTTTGCCAAATACCCCGAAGCGGATATTCCCTGTGCGGTCGTTACACAAGGGCAGCTGGAAAACGGCTTTGTCTACCTGGAAATTAAATGGGCCGTTGTCTGTGAGAACGACATTGTCGGCGGTAAAAGGGCAAAAAGCAGCCAGCAGTTCAAGGGCGGACGTAAAATAAATGTTTTTACCGATTTGCATACGGGGGATCATGTGGTTCATCAGACCCACGGCATCGGGCTGTATACCGGCATCGAGTCGCTGGAGGTGGAGGGTGTACGGCGCGAATACCTGAAGGTGGAGTATCGTGACGGAGGCCTTCTGTATATCCCGACAACCCAAATGGATCTGATCCAGAAATATATCGGGTCGGAGGGCAAAAGCCCGAAGCTGAACAAGCTGGGCGGAACCGAATGGACCCGGGAAAAGAAACGGGTAAAGGAAGCACTGAAGGATTTGGCCGCAGGGCTGATCCGGCTGGAAGCCGAACGCTCGTCCAGGGAGGGTTTTGCCTTTTCATCCGATACAGTCTGGCAGAAACAGTTCGAGGAATTTTTCCCGTATGAGGAAACAAGAGATCAGCTGCGCTGTACCGAGGAGATCAAAAAGGACATGGAATCCAGCCATATCATGGATAGGCTGCTTTGCGGCGATGTGGGGTATGGAAAGACCGAAGTGGCCCTCAGGGCTGTTTTCAAAGCGGCCATGGATGGCAAACAATCCGCCTTTCTGGTACCAACGACGGTTTTGGCTTCGCAGCATTTTGAAAACTTTAAAAAACGCTTTGGGTCTTTTCCGGTAACCGTAGACATGTTAAGCCGGTTCAGGACCGACAGCGAGCAGAAAAAAATCGTCCGTGACCTGAAGTCCGGGAAAATCGATATTATCGTAGGCACCCACAAGCTTTTCAACCAGGACATCCGGTTTAAGGATCTGGGCCTTTTGGTGATCGACGAAGAACAGCGCTTTGGCGTTGAGCATAAGGAAAAAATTAAAAGCCTGTATCCAAAGGTGGATATTTTAACCCTTTCCGCAACCCCGATTCCGAGAACCCTGCACATGTCATTAACCGGCATCCGCGATATCAGCACCATTGAAGAACCGCCCGAACACCGGTATCCCGTTCAGACCTATGTGCTGGAATACAGGGAGGATGTTGTCGAAGACGCGATCACAAGGGAACTTGCACGGGAAGGCCAGGTTTTCTACCTTTTCAACCGTGTCAAGGGGATACAGGCAAGAGCAGCAAGGCTGCAGGAACTGCTGCCCGACGCCAGGGTAGGATATGCCCATGGGCAGATGAGCGAGCGGCAGCTGGAAAAAGTGATTCTGTCCTTCATCAACAAGGAGTTTGATGTGCTGGTCTGTACCACGATCATCGAGTCGGGCATCGACATGCCCAATGTGAACACCATCATTGTGGAGGATGCAGACAGGCTTGGCCTGGCACAGCTTTATCAGCTGCGCGGCAGGGTGGGGCGATCCAACCGGCTGGCATACGCCTATCTGACCTATCGCAGGGATAAGGTTTTAAATGAGGTTGCAGAGAAGCGGCTGAAAGCCATCCGCGAATTCACCGAATTTGGTTCCGGATTTAAAATCGCCATGCGGGATTTGCAGATCCGGGGCGCAGGAAACCTGCTGGGGCCGGAACAACACGGACACATGGAATCGGTGGGTTACGACACCTATGTCAGGCTGCTCGATGAAACCGTCCGGGAGCTGAAGGGGCAGACGGTACAGGATGAAACCGGGGAAGTGTTTATTGAGTTCAAGCTGGATGCTTATCTGGATGCAGCATACATCCCCGACGAAAAGGCCAGACTGGATATGTACAAGGCCATTGCCGCCGTTGAGACCGCCGAGGATGCCGGCGATATTTATGATGAGCTGATTGACCGTTATGGAAATATTCCCGAATCGGCCGCAAACCTGATCGAGATAGCGCTGGTGAAAAAAATGGCCGGTTCCTGCGGCTTCCATATGGTGAAACAAAAGGACGATATGGTTCTGCTG
>JAEZBW010000669.1 GCA_023426765.1 Bacillota bacterium | reverse complement strand
ACGTATGCCCGCAGGATTCCCGGCTGCAGGTATATTGAACCCTGCCCTTGAATTTCCTGGTCATAAAGCTGCCACAGTCCGGGCATTTCTTATCGGAAGCCATGTCCCACGAAGAAAAATCGCAGGCGGGATAGTTCTCACAGCTTAAATAGTTCTTCCCCTTTTTGGTCTTCCTGTTGTAAATCCGGCCGCCGCATTTGGGACAGACAACCCCCGCATCCTCCAGAATGGGCTTGGCGTTTCTGCACTCCGGGAACCCCGGACATGCCAAGAACTTACCGTACCTTCCCATTTTAATGACCATCTTCCGGCCGCATTTTTCGCACTCCTCATCGGATTCCTCAACGGGAAGCTCTACCTTGCTGATCTGCTCCTCTGCGTTTTTCACGGTGGTTTCGAAATCCTTATAGAAGTCCTTCAGCAGTTCCTTCCATTGACGTTTTCCATCCTCCACGGCGTCGAGCTGGGTTTCCATATCGGCGGTGAAATTGATGTTCACGATATTCTTGAAGTATTCCTCCATCAGTTTGTTTACGATTTTCCCCAGTTCGGTCGGAAGAAGGTACTTCTTATCCTTTATGACATAGCCCCGCGACATGATCGTACTAATGGTGGGAGCATAAGTGCTTGGACGTCCAATTCCCTTTTCCTCCAGGGCTTTCACCAGCGTTGCTTCGGTGTACCTGGACGGGGGTTGGGTAAAGTGCTGCGATGGCTTCAGATCGATCGGTTTTACCTTTTCACCTTCGGTCAGCTCGGGCAGCATGGGTTCCTTTTCATCTTCGTTCTCCTCATCGGTGCCTTCTTCGTATAAAACCAAAAAGCCCTTGAAGGAAACCCTGGAGCCTGCGGATTTAAAAAGGTAATCCCCTGCCTCGATGTCAACGGTCATTGTATCATACACGGCCGCTTCCATCTGAGAAGCGATGAACCTTTCCCATATCAGCTTGTACAGCCTGAACATATCCCTCTGCAATGAGCTTTTTACCTTTTCAGGAGGCAGTTCGGCAGTGGTTGGACGAATTGCTTCATGGGCATCCTGTGCAGCTGATTTTGTTTTATACACCCTTGCCTTTTCAGGCAGATACTTTTCTCCATAATTCTTTTTGATATATTCCCTGGCCTGGGACAGAGCCTCATCGGAAATACGGGTTGAATCGGTACGCATATAGGTGATTAAACCTACGGAGCCTTCCCCTGCAATCTCTACACCTTCATAAAGCTGCTGGGCGAGCATCATCGTTTTTTTGGTGGAAAAACCGAATTTTCTGGCAGCATCCTGCTGCAGCGTACTGGTGATGAACGGCGGGGCCGGAGTACGTTTCTTTTCCCCATGCTTCACTTTCCCGATGACGAAAGGAACGCCCTGAAGCTTTGCAAGAACCGTATCCACTTCTTCCTTTTGCTTCAGTTCGATTTTTTTATTTTTCAAGCCGTGGAATTTGGAAGTAAAAGTTTTACCGTCTGATTTTTTCAGAACCGCTTCCAACCGCCAGAATTCTTCGGGGATAAATCCCTCTATTTCGCTTTCCCGGTCGCATATCATCTTCGTCGCAACAGACTGAACCCTGCCGGCGCTTAACCCTTTTCGGACATTTCGCCAAAGCAGTGGGCTGATTTCATAACCCACAATGCGATCCAGAACACGTCTGGCCTGCTGAGCATCCACCAAATCCATATCAATGGTTCTTGGTGCTTTCACAGCCTTCACGACGGCATTTTTCGTTATTTCGTTAAAGGTTACCCTGCATTTATCCTTTTGATCCATCCTGAACAGGTTCGCCAGGTGCCAGGAGATTGCTTCACCTTCCCGGTCAGGGTCGGTGGCGAGAAAAACCTTGTCACAATCTTTGGCTTCCTTCTTCAACTCGGCGATCAAATCACCCTTGCCGCGAATATTGATGTACTTGGGCTCGAAATTGTTCTTAACATCCACGCCAATCTGACTTTTAGGAAGATCCCGGATGTGGCCCATGGACGCCTTGATTTTATAGTTTGCGCCCAGATATTTCTTAATGGTTTTAGCTTTGGCCGGTGATTCAACAATAACCAGATATTTCGCCATTCTTATCCTCCGTTTCACATCATGCTCTGGTAATCATTTGTTATCGTATCATTGATGTTTCTGTTTGTAAACTGTTTTTCCCGAACGGAGACCGTTCGGAAATGCTTGTTTATTCAAAAAGCGTCGGTCTTATTGCAGTTCCATGGGTGTTTGTTATGAATAAACCAGGTTTCCGAGCCGGCTCCGATGATACCTCGTCACTGCTTCGGTACCTGCCGACCGTCATGCCGGATCTCATAATTTTCTTTCAGTATCAGCTCCGATACCGGCACCGGGTTTAAATCCTTCTCCCGGATTGCATCAATAACCTTTCCCAATATTTTATCGGTAAGAGGCGTGTCATTATGAAACAGAAAAATATCTCCGCTTTTTGCGATGGAAACCCTTTTTAATATGGTCTCCTGCGATATCCCGGGCTTCCAGTCCAGGGAGTCGACACTCCACTGGATGGTATCATAACCAGCCTGCTTTGCGATGGTTATGACATTGTCATTATAGTCCCCGTATGGTGCACGGAACAGCGTTGGCTTTGTTCCGGTGATTTCTTCGATGGTTTTGGTGCAATCGGCAATTTCCCGTTTGATTTTTTCTCTGTTCAGAGCGCTCATTTTGAAGTGGTTCTCCGAATGATTCCCCACATCATGGCCCTGTTCGGTAATCATTCTCGTTTCCTCGGGGTTTCTTTTCGCCCATTCCCCAACGAGAAAAAAGGTGGCCCTGACGTTTTTCTCCTTCAGCACATTCAGGATTACCGGGATGTCTTTCGCTCCCCATGCACAGTCAAAGGTAATCGCCACCTTATTGTCCTGGTTTTCCACGCTGTATATCGGGATGATCCTTGTGCTTCCGTTTGCTGCCTTTATTTCATCGCTGATAAAAAAATAGATCATCAAAACGGCCGCCAGCATACATATGGCTATTCCGGCTGTTCTCCTGTTCAGCTTCATCATTCAGGTTTCTCCTGTCCACTGCTCCACATTTTATATATACACTCATTTTTTCTGATTATTCTAGAATTTCACAGATTCAATCGTGTAAAGGACATTCGATTTTTGCACAGGGCTTCAGGAAACGGTTGATATTTCTTTGTAACAGAAAATAGACAGGAAAAAACCCCGTTCCAGCAGAGCGGGGTTTTTTTCAACACAAGACTATAGATGTAATTTACACTTGGCCGGTTCGCTTCGAGTAAAGGATTGAACTTTTCAAAAATGCTGTTTTCTCGTGGTGATCATCCTGTCAGCAATTCAGGCAAAAATGTTGTAATTCCGGGGAACAAAATTAAGAGCACAATACATGTGCAAAGCGCGATCAGGAAGGGCCATACCCCCTTGAAAATGGTTTCCAGCTGTATGTCTTTTGCCACACCTTTAATAATGAATACATTCATTCCGACAGGCGGGGTGATAACCCCCATTGCAACCACCATGACAATAACCACACCAAACCATATGGGATTATAACCCAATACATCAACCACCACCGGGTAGAAAATGGGCACTGTCAACAGTACCATAGCCAGGGCATCGATAAAGCACCCCAGAATCATATAAATCAACAAAATGACCAGCATGATCACAAATGAAGGCAGCTGTAAATCCGCAGCCCAGCTGGCCATCTCATATGGAAGTCTGCTGACTGCGATGAAACGTCCGAAAACCATGGCTCCGGCTACCAGCAGCATGATCATCGCGGTTGTCCTGGTGGTATCCTTCAATGATTTGATGAACCCTTCCCATTTCAATTCCTTTCTGACAAGGGTGACCAGCAGGATGCTGCCTGCCCCTACGGCACCAGCCTCGGTCGGAGTAAACCAGCCGGCGAACAGGCCGCCAAGCGAAATCAGGAAGGTGAGGAGTATTTCGGGTATGCCGCTTTTCAGAAAGCCCCTTCTGGTCATTTCACTCTTCTGTGCCTTGAGCGGAGCCAGGGCTGGATTTCTTTTCACCAAAATAAAAATTGTGACCATATAGAACAGCATCAGTAATATTCCCGGAACAATTCCGGAAATAAAAAGCTTGCCGATGGATTGTTCTGTGGCCACGCCATACACAATAAAGATGACGCTTGGCGGTATCAACACCCCCAATGCACCTGCAGCAGCAACACTGGCGGTAGACAGAGAGTCGTCATAGCCATATTTTCTCATTTCAGGCAGAGCAATGGCGCCCATTGTTGCCGCAGTTGCGGTGTTGGAACCACATATGGCCCCGAAAATGGCGCATGCAGCCTGTGTTGCAATAGCCAGACCTCCGGGAAGCCTGCCCAGCAGCCTGTGCGCAAGGGCATAAAGGTTTGTGCCAACCCCGGAATAATACGCAATAAAGCCCATCCAAACGAACATTGGAATGACACTGAGCGTATAGGAAGTAAAATTAGAAAAAACCTCAGTGGATACCATATTCAAAGCAGCCGACGGCGAAACAAGTATTGAAAAGCCCACAAACCCCACTGCAATCATGGAATAGGCTATGGGGATTTTCATCGCAATCAGGATTAAAAGCAGAACTACACCAAGAATTCCTATTGTTACAGGTGTCACTTTTGCACAACCCCCTTCACCATATTCACGAGCTCTACCAGGAACAACATCAAAAAGCCCAATGCAACCATGAAGATAAAGGGGAAAAACGGTATTTGCGCTGTAGCCGACACTTCACCGCTGGCGATGACCTTAAAGCCATGATGGAACAACCGGTAGCTGATAAATAAAAGAAGTACCATGATCACAAAGCTTGATATGAGATGAATAATGTTTTGAACCTTCCGGGGCAGTTTTTCAACAATAAATTCAATCGCAATATGAGATTTCTGCATGGCACACCATGCAAGCCCAAATGCAATCACCACAGCGGTTAAAAACCCGACAATCTCGTAAACTCCCTGGATGGGACTGTTAGCAACCGATCGTAAAAGAATGTTGACAACCACCAGCAGCATTGTCGCCACAATGCCCCAGCCGGCTATATTATCCAGCAGCTGACCTGCTTTAGCGGCAAAGACCTCCAGTTTTTTCATGCGAGTACCCCCAAAATATGATCGAATGAACATCACCCAAAAGGCCCGTTCGGAGGTTCTTCTCCGGACAGGCCTTCTATTTCAGAAAACCTTTGTTAATATTCCTTGTTGTACTTTTCAGCCAGCCTTTTAACCGTGTCAATAGCTTTTTGACCGGAATCGCCCTTGGCGGCAATGTATTTGTCTATCATGGGTTCAACCGCCTGAATCCACCTTGCGGTTTCCTCCGACGAAAGTTCCGTGACCTGCATCTTTTCATCGTCAACAGCCCACTTCAGCGCTGTTTCGTTTTGCTCATCCCACAAGCCAATGCCAACCTCTTCATGGAATTTTTCGGTGGTATCGGTGATGGCCTTTTGGATATCAGCCGGTAATGAGTTCCATTTATCAAGGTTCATGGTAACATAAAACAGGTTGTTGTATAAAAATGGTGTTCTTGTAAGATAATCCACCACCTCACCGTGCTTCCACGACTTCAAAACCTCTATCGGTGCAAGGTTTCCGGCCACAATTCCCTTTGAAAGCGCTTCGTAGGCTTCGGACTGCGGCATACCAACCGGTACGGCCCCTGCCATTTTCAGCGTCTCAGCGCTAAGCCCGGTGGCCCTGATCTGCATGTTTTTAATGTCCTCAAGCTTTTTGACAGGAGTTTTAGTAAACAGATCGCCGGGGCCGGTGGCAATTACCATCATCAGCTTCGTATCCTGCACACATTTCGGATTCAGTTCCTGGATGCCTTCCCAGGCCACTTTACTGGCAACCCTTGAGTTTTTGTATACGATACCGGGCTGCTCGAAGGCTTCCATTTCAGGGAAACGGCCGATATTGTAGGAAAAACATGAAAGACCGATGTCAGCCGCACCTTCGACGACATTGTCATATATGTCTGCGGCTTTAAACAACGTTTCCCCGGGATAGCTTGTAATGACAACCCTTCCGCCTGTAGCCTCGCTGACAGCCTTCGCCCAGCCCTGAACCAGTTTGGTTTCAGCCGGGTGGGTGGCCGGGAAGAAATGAGCCAGTTTCAGTTCGATTTTTTCAGTTTTGCCGGCAGACACAGCACCGACACAGCCAGCCTGAATTGTAAGAAGCGCCAATAAAGCCAGAACAATAAGCGCTTTGATGGGAATGGACCATTTAGAAATTTCCTTCACAGTAAACCCTCCTTAAAAAAATGCAATAAAAAAAACCCGTAGGGGGGTTCTGGAAACGTAACGCGCTGCATTGCCAAACCATGACAATACAAACATAACCATCTTATGCTGTTCCCGTTTTACCATCCTACACTCTCATTATATTCCAGAAAAACCAGCCCTGTCAATACGCTTTTTACATAGAAAGAGCCATGATCCGGAAAAACCCGGGCTCATGGCTCGCATTCCTACAGGAGCTTACAAAGATTCGTAAAACTTTTTCATCACTTCAAAAGCAGGTTTTTTGTAGGTTTTATCCTCGTTCAAAAGACCTTTGCGGTTATATTCGCCCTGCAGTGCGCTGGTTCTTCTGGGGCATCTGAAATCAAACAGAATCCATGGTGAAGTGCCCTGGATATATGGGATCTTCCCAAGCGTTTCGGTTTGTTTCCTGAAAATATCCAGCTGACAGTCTTCGGTTCCCATGTCATCTGCAGTGCCCCTTGCACCCTTCAGCGCATCAGCCCCGAACTCCGTGATGACAACAGGTTTTTGGGGATTGCTGTTATCCAGCAGTTTCACCAGATCATTAAAGTCCGGTGCATACCATCCGTAATACTCATTGATACCGATAATGTCCAAAAACTCCGCCAGTCTGTCCTGTATCATCAGTTTCTCGTGATCCACCAGACAGGCCGCTGAAACAAGCCTGGATGCATCCAGCTGCTTCGCCTTTACTGCCAGCGAACTCATGAAATGCAGCCTTTCATCGGTATCGGCATTTTCATTACCGACCGACCAAATGATCACACAGGCCCGGTTCCGGTCCCGAAGAATCAGTTCGGTCAGTTGTTTCTCGGCGTTTTCATAGGTTTGCGGATTGCCAAAATCGATTGCCCAGTATACCGGAATCTCCTCCCAGAGCATAATACCCATCTGATCGGCGATTTTTGCGGCTTTTTCGGTATGGGGGTAATGCGCAAGGCGCATGAAATTGCAATTCATTTCCTTTGCCAAGCGGAAGTTTTGACATATCTCTTCTTCGGTAACGGCCTTCCCGTTCGGAACACTTTCTTCATGCGCACAGATACCCTTCAGGAAGATCTGCTTTCCATTCAGGAAAATGTGAGTCCCGGATGTTTTTATTTCCCTGAAACCGATCTGATCGGTTACGCTATCATTCAAATAAGCGATTTTAACCTCGTACAACCGGGGATTTTCGGGGCTCCACAGTTCAGGTGCGGCAGTGAATATGGCTTCGGCTTTCCCTTTTGTCACGGTCAGCTTCTGTTTTATACCAAGGCCTGCAATCTCCAAAAGCGCTTCTCCATTACTTTGCGAGCCGTCGATAAAAACCTCTGCCTTTATCTGTTGAAAATCAGTTCCTGGAACAAGACCGACATAATAATCCCGAATGAAGGTTTCAGGCAGCCGGATGATCTCAACATCCCGGTATATTCCGCCGTAGTTGAACCAGTCGGTGTTTTTGGCCGGAACCGCTTCGGCTTTTCTTGTATTGTCCGCAACCACAAGGATTCGATTCATTTCTTCAAGTAGTCCGGTTACCTCCAGATAAAAAGGAGTGGAGCCTCCCCTGTGCATTCCGATAAACTTTCTGTTCAGAAAAACCTTTGCTTCATAGTTTACAGCACCAAACTTAATAAAAACTCTTTCTTCTCCTCTGTTTTCATACCGGAACTTACGGGTGTAAACCGCAGGCCCTTCATAATAATAAAAGCGCTCGTCCTGCGTGTTCCAGCAGGAAGGGACCTGAATGGTCCGCCAGAAGTCAAAGCTGTAATCCACCGGTTGATAGCGTCCTTTATCATTTTTATAGCTTTCTTCATACCATTTGGATCGGATGCAGGTGTCATACTGATCGATCTGGAAATTCCAGAACCCGTTCAGGCTTTCCTTCTGCCGCACTGAATCATTAATGATCACGGATGCCATGCCTGAAAGATATTTATTCTCATACTCCTCATCATGGATGTTCTGCGTAAAATTCCCCGCTTTTTTTTCCATAATCCCCTTTTCCTCCATCTGTACTGCAGCCGTTTGTTTTACGGCAATACGAACCAATTTATGTAATACCATTATACCTTATCCTGGGAGGTGCTGAGTTTGCAAATTTCACGATGATTCAGGATTTTCCGGCTTTAACTTTCATCTTTTGCTGGCATCTCGTCCACTCTGCTTATTCCTTTCAATCATCAAACCGCTAAGCCATTCAACTCAAATTGCCTTCTTCAACCAATCTGATAATTCACCAATGGCATTCACTCTTTCCGGAACCTGCGGATACAGATTCTCCTTATCGAGCAAAACCGGCTGGAATCCGTATTGCTTTGGACCTGAATAGTCGCAGTCATAATTATCACCGATAAACAATACTTTTTCTTTCGGAACCCTGATATGCCTCATCGCATCATCATATATTCCGGGATGAGGTTTTTTCCAGCCTGATCGCACCGAGGTGACTACAAAATCAAAATACGGCAGGATTCCGAAAGTTTTCAGCAAGTCCTCTATGCCTCCGTCCACCATGAAGTTTGATACAACCCCGCAATGATAATGGGATGAAAGTTCCTTTAACGCGCACTTGACCGTATTATCTACATAACAGTTCCTGATGTAATTTGACCAGAAGGTTTGCAGCATTTTGTGTGCGGCTGCTTCGGCCTGCTGTTTGTCGGGCAGCTTTCTGACGGTCATCAGACGATAAATATCCAAGCTATTGAACTCACGATATTTTTCATGGCTTGTCCTCAAATAGTCCCGCGTTTGGACATAGTCTTCAACAAAGCTGTCAAAACCGGCCCACAGGCTTTCGAAGCCGCATCCGTCGTAACACCAGAAGGAGTATGTCCGGGTTTCAGGCTTTT
>JAEZBW010000649.1 GCA_023426765.1 Bacillota bacterium | reverse complement strand
GCGTATGCCGGGTCGGGGCGTCGAGATCCTTGCGGGCCAGGGTCGCGCCGGCATGATCGCACAGGCGCCGCAGTGTGGGGACGTCCAGGCGATTGACGAGATCGAATATGGTTTCTTCAGCAGCGGTCATGGTTACATTATGTAGCGAAGCAGCTATGTATTGTAAAGCATATGAGCTTTCTATCACGAATAATACCATGCACGTGTCAGTATTCTCTTGATCTCCGCATTGACTGTCACTTGTTTACTATTTTGCGTGTCGCTTTTTTTGCGCTGTGTCACGCGAAATCTAAAAGTCATGACGCTTCACTTTGTCGAAAAATACGGTATGCCGCAGGGGTGAATTGGTCCGCGACCCGCTGGGCGAGGGCCGAGAAGTCCCCAAGGAGGCGTCATGGCGACGTTTGTCTGCATCCACGGAGCATTCCAGGGCGGCTGGGTCTGGCGGGAGGTCGCCAAGGCCCTGGCCGCCCTGGGACACGAGGCCTTGGCCCCGACGTTGTCGGGCTGCGGCCATCTGGCCCACGCCCAAGGACCGGGACTGGGCTTGGCCAGCTATGTTCGCGACGTCGAGCAATTTTTCGAACTTGAAGACCTGGAAGAAGCCATCCTGGTCGGCCACAGCTATTCCGGGCTCATCTGCGCCGGGGCCCTGGCCGCCAGCGCACCGCGTCTGGCCGGACTGATCTACGTCGACGCGCTGTTGCCCAAGCCCGGCGACAGTTTCGCCGGCATGGCCGGAGCGCCTTTTCAGGCCATGCTGGACGCCCGGGTGCGCGACGGCTGGCAGGTGCTGCCTTGGGAAGCGCCCATGTTCGGCGTGGCCGGCGACGCCCGGGAATCCTGGTTCCTGTCGCGGCTGTTCCCGTTTCCCCTGGCCGGGTTTACCGACCCCACGCCAAGCGCGCCGCCGGCCTGGCCGGCCAAGCGCCACTATGTGCGTTGCGCCGCCAACCCCAATCCCATGCTGGCCGCCAATGCGGCTCGGGCCGAGGCGGCCGGGTTCGTCATGCAGGCCATCGACGCCGGCCACTGCCCCCAGATTACGGCTCCGGTGGAGCTGGCCCGGGTGTTGGCCGGGATCGCCGAGACCATTGTCGCGGCCTGACGGCGCGTGCCCGGCAATGCGAGAGCAGGCGCGTTGTCGGTCCGAGGTCCCAGGCTGCATTCAAGGACAGGACGCGAGGCATGTTGCACGCCAGGGTCGTCAAACGCCTGCCGCATTTCACCCTTGCGGCGGAAATCCGCTGCCCGGCCGGAGCCATCACGGTCCTGACCGGGCCTTCGGGGTCGGGCAAGAGCACCTTGCTGCGTCTCTTGGCCGGCCTTGACGACCCGGACGAGGGCCTCATCGGCCTTGGCGACGCCGTCTGGCGCGACACGGCGGCCGGAGTTCGCCTGCCGCCCCGGCGGCGCGACATCGGCTTGGTCTTTCAGGACTATTCGCTGTTTCCCCATATGACCCTAGCCCGCAACGTGGCCTATGCCGCCGTGGACGCCGGCTACGCCGACGAATTGTTGGCGCTTTTCGGCATCCGCCACCTGGCCGGGGCCAAGCCGGCGGCCATGTCCGGCGGCGAGCGCCAGCGCGGGGCCATCTGCCAGGCCCTGGCCCGCCGGCCCCGGGTGCTGCTTCTCGACGAACCGTTTTCGGCCCTGGACGCGGCCACCCGCCTGGCCCTTCGCGGCCAGCTCCTGGAGGTGCGGAACCATTTCGGCATCCCCATCGTCCACGTCACCCACGACCTGGCCGAGGCGGCCCAACTCGGCGACGCCATCTTGTCCATCAATCGCGGCCGCCTGGACCCGGACTGGTTCGACCGCCAGCTCGACGTCCACCTGCGTGAGCAGGGGGCGCTGCTCGCCCGGCGCGGCATTGACTGCGTCGGCCTTGGTCCGGCGTCCGGGGAGCCGCTGCCCGATGGCGGGACGGCGCGCCAAGCCGGAGACGAATCTTTCGAAACCTGGACCGTTTGACGGAAAACGCGGCCTCAGGCCGCTTCAAACCTCAAGGAGCAATGCATGATGCGACGGATTGCCTGCCTGAGCGCGGCCCTGGCCGTGACCCTGTGTCTGGCCGTTTCGGCCTTGGCCCAAACCTTCACCGTGGCCGCCGGAGCCGGCTACAAGAAGCCCGTCACCGCCCTGGCCAAGGCCTTCGAGGCGGCTGGGGGCGTCAAGACCGACCTCATCTTCGGCAACATGGGGCAGCTTATTCCCCAGGCCAAGACCAGCGGGGCCATCGACGTGCTGGTGGGCGAGAAGGGCTTTCTGGAAGGGGCCGGGCTGCAGTTCAGCGGGGCCGTTCCGCTTGGGCGCGGCGTGCTGGTGGTGGCCTGGCCCAAGGGCAAGACCCTGGCCGCGCCGGGCGACGTGGCCAAGCCCGAAGTCAAGCGCCTGGCCATGGCCGACCCGGCCAAGGCCATCTACGGCAAGGCGGCCACGGAGTACCTGAAAAAGGCCGGACTGGAGAAGGCCGTGGCCGACAAGTTGCTGGTGGTGGCCACCGTTCCCCAGGTGACGACCTACGTCCAAAGCGGCGAGGTGGACGCCGGCTTCGTCAACCGCACCGACGTCATGGATCTGGGCGAGGCCATCGGCGGCTACCTGGAAATCGATCCGTCCCTGTACGAGCCCATCGAACTGGCAGCGCTGCCCCTGGCTGATTCCAAGAACGCCGAGGCCATCAAGGCCTTCGCCGCCTTTCTGGATACCCCGCAAGCCCGGGAAATCCTCAAAAAGCACGGTTTGTAATGCCGCGTTTCAGCATCGGCCCTCGGGCCGTCCGACCCTTGGCGGCGGTGCGGGCAAGACCAGCCCGCGCCGTTCGCCGCCGCAAGGACCGGGCATGATCCCGGCGAAGCTGGCGGCTACGGCCGCCGACCCGGACGTGCTTTTCTCCATCCAGCTCACGCTTCGGGTCATGGCCGTGGCCATCCCCCTGTTGTTCGTCCTTGGCGTGCCGCTGGGTTATCTGCTCGGCCGTGGCCGTGGCCGTCTGGTGGCCGTCCTGGATTTGACCGTGTCGTTGCCCCTGGTGTTGCCGCCCATGGCCGTGGGCTTTTTTCTCCTGCTGCTGCTTGGCCGAAACGGCCTGCTTGGCGCGCCATTGGGCAAATATGCCGGCATTGAAGTCATTTTCGGCTTTCCGGGGCTGGTGGTGGCGGCCGTGGTCTCGGGGCTGCCGCTCATGGTGCGGCCGGTGCAGGCGGCGGTGCGGGGCGACCTCACGCGGTTCATGGAACTCTCGGCCGTGCTCGGCAAATCCTCGGCCGAGACC
>JAEZBW010000589.1 GCA_023426765.1 Bacillota bacterium | reverse complement strand
TGGGAAACGATATGGTCACCGGAGCCCTGCACCAGCAGTAGCGGCACAGGCCATTCCTCCGCCTGTTGCGTTATCCAGGGTCCGCGCGTCAGCAAATCCAGTCCGAGCCTCGTGGAGATCTTTGGATGTACCAGTGGGTCTACCTTGTAGGCGGCAACTACTGACGAGTCATTCGAGAGATTGTCTATATCCAGGCCATTGTCAAGGGTCATGGATGGTGCAAGCCGTCCCATCACTTTTGCCATCAGTTTTTTCCAGCCTGGAACGGGCTGCCCAGCAGCCAGCCCAGGGCTGGTGACGATGACACCTTGCACATCGGGCCGGCAGGTGAGCGTGTAGAACAGGGTGATGACCCCGCCCATGCTGTGCCCATAGAGAAAGCGCGGTTTACCGGGCCAGCGGCTCGAAGCCTCCTCCAGCAGGTGGTCGATGTCACCGGTCATTTCTTCGAAAGCGGCGTGCCCGCGGGTTCCGCCCGAGCGCCCGTGCCCGGGCAGGTCCACGCCGATCAGCGCGTAGCCAGCCCCGGCCAGCACTTCCGCCACGTGCCCGTACCGCCCGATGTGCTCGCCCAGGCCATGTACCAGCGCCACCGAACCTCGGACGGGGCCATCTGGCTGCCACGTCTTCGCGAACAGTTCCAATCCTTTCGCGTTCTTCCAGGTAAACTCGTTCTCGCGCATCGCTGCTCCTCGGTCGATCTGCCGGGTCCTTGGTGCTGCCGTGGATGGTTGTAGAACAACCATCCACGGCAGCACCAAGGACCCGGCCTGTCTCGTTGAATGACGGTATAATCTTAAGTGTAACCCCGCGCAAACTGGAGCGCAAGCCGGGCAACCCGCTGGTAAAATAGGAGAACCGCAATCATGGACGACAATCTGATCGAGCATCCCACCACGCCAACGACCAATACGCCAAACTCCCAATCCAGCGGCTGCACGCAAACCGGGCTGATCATGCTAATGGCCGGTTGGGTGCTCCTCCTCACCCTGATCGTCCAGGGAGTCTTGCTGACCTTTGAGCAGGCGCTGGTAGAAGGCTCGCTCGGCCTTCCCGATGCTCGCTGGATCATTGTCATCGCTTACGGCGCCGCGATCCTGGTTCCCACGGCCATTGTTTGGGCCACGGGCCGCGCAATGCCGCAGCGGCGTTACTTTGCCGCTGTCGCGCTGGCGGGGCTGTATGCCACGCTGCTTGGGCCTGCGCGCCTGGCGGGGCTGACCAACGGCGAGGGCACGGCAGCCTTGCAAATTGGCCTGACGCTGGTGTTCCTGATGATCGACTGGGTGCTGCTCCAGCGCGGAGATCCGGCCTACCGCACCCGCTCCACATGGCAAGGGCTGGGGCTGGCGCTTCTGGTCGCGGCGGTGATGGGAGTCCCGTGGGCGGCATGGGGTGCGCTCGGCTCGGTCGCAGATGTGCTGCTGAACCTGGCCGCCGCGCTGCTGTTTGGCTGGGCTGCCGGGCGCGTGCTGGAAACGATATTCTTCTATCCGCAGCCTTCCGGTGAGGTGCGCGGATCGGGCAGCATCTTGCTCGAAGGCCTTGTCGCCGCCCTGGCACTTCTGGTAATGGTGACCGGCCTGGGTGCAAATGGCAATCAGGGCTTACTGGCGCTCGCGGTGCCGGTATTGGGGTGGGCGGCTGCCGCGCTCTACCGCCAGAGCAAAGACGGCGCAGCGAATTTCTCCAACCGTCGCGTGATGGCGCTAATGCTGGGGCTTGCAGCCTTTTGGGTACTGGCTTTCTTTGATGCCGATGAATTGGCCGCCATCGTTATCCTGGGCTTTGATGGGCTGTTCCAGTGGTCGAACCTGGCGGCGTTTGTCTCGCTGCTGATCGGTGCGGGCGCCGGGCTGGCGCTGTTGTTCCTAGTGAACCGGCTGCCTGCCGCCCCCTCAGGCGTGATGGTCGGCGCGGCTGCGCTGGCCTTCGCGGCGCTGCTGGCAGTGTATTTCCTGGCGGGCCAGCCGGGCATGCACGGCGAGCGCCTGTTTGTCATCCTCAACGAGCAGGCCGACCTTTCCGGCGCGGCACAGATCGCCGACCCGGTAGAGCGGCGCAGCTTTGTCTTCAACACGCTGGTCGAAACCGCCGACTCCACACAGGCGGAAATCCGCGCGGCGCTGGACCGGTTGGGCTTCGATTATCAGCCGTACTACTTGCAGAATGCGATCGAGATCCAGGGCGGCCCGCTGGTGCGCATCTGGCTGGAGCGCCAGCCCGAAGTGGACCGCGTGCTCAGCAGCCCGGTGCTGCGCCCGCTGCCTGCTCCGCAGTCCATATCCGAGGGCTTTGAAGAAGCCCCGGTGGGCCTGGCCTGGAATCTGCAAATGATCGGCGCGGACCGGGTGTGGAGCGAACTGGGCGTGCGCGGTGAGGGCATCGTTGTGGGCCAATCGGACAGCGGCGCGGATGGCAGGCACCCCGAGCTGGCCGATAGCTACCGTGGACAGAATGGCGAGGACGACTACAACTGGTTCGACCCGTGGTACGGATCGCAGTCGCCGGTGGATATCGGCGGGCACGGCACGCACACACTCGGCACGGTGCTAGGCAACAACACCGGCGTCGCCCCCGATGCGGAATGGATCGGCTGTGTAAACCTGGGCCGCAATCTGGGAAACCCGGCCCTGTACCTCGACTGCATGCAGTTCAACTTCGCGCCCTTCCCCCAGGGCGGCGATCCGCTGCGTGATGGGCAGC
>JAEZBW010000466.1 GCA_023426765.1 Bacillota bacterium | reverse complement strand
ATCCCATAGAATTTTACTTTATGATCTTTAATGGCAAAGCCATAATTGGCAAAGATTTTTTCTTCAATTTCATCCAGCAGATCATCTTCCACTTCGGTAATCTTACCGCATTTTTCACACAGCAGATGATGATGCCGGTGAATCTGCCCATCCTTGTGCAGTTCATACCGGGTACAGCCATCTTCAAAATCTACGGCGTAAACATAGCCAAGCTCCTCCAGAACGGGTAATGTTCTGTAAACCGTGGCCATACCAACGTCGGGGTAACTCTTCTTAACCAGTTCATAAATCTCCTGGCTGCTAAGGTGTTCCCCGTCATGCTCCATAACTACATCGAGAACAGCCTTTCTCTGTGAAGTGATCTTGTAACCCTTTTCCCGCAGAAGCTGGGATAACTCATCCTTTTGTATCAAAAATAACACTCTCCATCTGTCCCATGAGCGCTTTTACGAATCCATTACCATTATACCATATCGTTCCAACACAGGAAACAGAATTTTAATCCAATGGATTTGCGTTTCAACTTGTTTGTTACTGTTCCTTTGCATTACCGTTCAGAGCCATCTGATTCAATGTGCTCAGAGATATCAGCGGGATGATCATCCAATTCAGCTTTTTCATTGACCTCCGGGTTGTCGGCCGGTTCGGGGCTGTCATTGCTGCGATTGGGCATGGGATCGGTTTTGAACAGGTTTCCTTTGGATCCGAATATGAAAACCAACGCATATAGCAGGAAAATGGTCACGCTTTCAGTGACATATATGTGAATAAACAGAATGTTCACCACAATAAAAATGAAGAATATAAGCGCAATCCAGGCTAAAACTCTTTTAAGCAAATATATCACACCTTCTAAAAAAATCTATAGTTTGACATTACTGTCAGGTGAACGAAACACAATTTACGATCTACGGCAGATGAAACAGCTATTGAGGACTAAAGAGCAATCACTCATCATAGTTTCCTGAAAGCTCTGCATTTTCGTGATAATACCGGTGGTTCTTTCCTTGCTCCAGTCACGATCAGGTTTGCTGTTGTTTCCGTTTTCTGCGGGACTGAAGCCAGTCATGAATTTTCGCCTCATACCCGTTCATCGACGGTTGATAATACTCCGCCCCCCGTACCTCTTCGGGCAGATACTCCTGATCCACGATATTCCCGGGGAAATCGTGGGCATACAGGTAACCGTTGCCGTAACCCAGCCCGGACATTCCCTCAACGGGAGCATTGCGCAGGTGCATGGGCACTTCGCCGGTGTTTTTTGTCTCCACATCCTTCATCGCCGCACCCAGCCCTTTATAACAGGAATTGGACTTGGGGCTTGTTGCAACCATGACCGCAGCGTGGGCAAGCAGCAGCCTCGCCTCCGGCATTCCGATCCTCTCAATGGCAAGCGCTGCCGAAACCGCAACATTCAGCGCATTGGGGTTGGCCATTCCAACATCCTCCGACGCGCAGATAATAATTCGGCGGCTTAAAAACTCCGGTGTTTCGCCCGCATAAAGCGCCCTTCCCAGATAAAACAGCGTCGCATCGGGATCACTGCCGCGCATCGATTTAATAAAAGCGCTGATATTATCATAATGTGCTTCTGAAGATTTATCAAACCGGACAACTTTCTTTTGGATACACTCTTCGACAACCCCCGTGGTGATTTCATACCAGCCGTCACTTCGGGTTTCTGAGGTTAGTACGGCCAACTCAAGTGCATTCAGTGCAACCCGGGCATCTCCGCCGGATAATACCGCTAAAAGACGGATAGCGTCATCATCAATGGCAATTTTCAGGTTTCCGCAGCCACGTTCGGGATCGGCCAGGGCCTGACGGATGATCTGTTCAATATTTTGCTCATTCAGCGGCTTCAGCATAAAAACCGTGGATCGGGAGATCAGCGCCTTGTTCACCTCAAAAAAGGGATTTTCAGTGGTCGCCCCTATCAGCGTCACAAGGCCGTTTTCAACATAAGGAAGCAAAGCGTCCTGCTGGGATTTGTTAAAGCGATGAATTTCATCGATAAACAAAACACAGCGGCCCGAAGGGTTCAGGAAAGCATTGTCGGTTTCCTCTACGACCTGCTTGATGTCCTTAACACCTGCAGTTACCGCATTCAGCTGACGGAATACAGATTTTGTGGTGTTGGCAATAATGCGGGCCAGGGATGTTTTCCCCGTGCCGGGCGGCCCGTAAAGGATGATGGAGGAGATTTTATCGGCCTGAATCATTCGGTGCAAAAGTTTCCCTTTACCGACGATATGCTCCTGTCCGACAAAATTCTGCAGTGTCCGCGGCATCATCCGATATGCCAGGGGTTCCTTCTTTTTGTTCTGCTCCAAGGTTAACACCTTTCTCTTATAACCGGCTCGGAAAGCCGGTTCAACCCTGTCTACTCCTAAGGTTGATTCTGCTCATCCTCCGGATGAACATCGGTTTGGAGGATGGGTTTTTTCTTTCTCTTCTTTTCCTTCTTTTCCTCTGGGTGACTCAGTCTGTATTTCTCAAATAAATCCGGTCTTTTTTCCCGGGTTCGTTCCAGCTTTTTCTCCAGCCGCCACTTCTGGATGTTGGCATGATGTCCGGACAACAGGATGTCCGGTACGCTTTTGCCGAGATACTCCGGAGGTCTGGAATATTGGGGGTATTCCAGCAGACCATCATAATGCGATTCCTCTGAAAAAGCCTCCTCAGAGGGCAGCACCCCTTCAACCATGCGGCCGATACAGTCCACCAGCACCATAGCGGGCAACTCGCCGCCGGTTAATACGTAGTCTCCAATAGAAATCTCTTCGTCGACGATCTCTTCGAGGATCCGTTCGTCCACCCCTTCATAATGTCCGCACAGAAGGATGATATGTTCTTCCTGCCTCAGCCTTTTAGCGATATCCTGCGTCAGAACCTTTCCCTGAGGGCTCATGTATATGGTTTTCGGTTTATACGGCAGATCCTTGGTTATATGCAGCCAGCAATCATGGATGGGCTGAGGGGTCATGACCATTCCGCTGCCGCCGCCGTATGGATAATCATCCACTTTTTTATGCTTATCCAGAGAAAAATCCCGGATGTTCCAGGTTTGAACGGTTAAAATACCCTTCTCCCGGGCACGTCCGATGATGCTGCCCGAAAGGAAGCTGTCCACCGCTTCGGGGAAAAGGGTGAGTATGTCAAATCTCATCGTTCAACCAACCCTTCCGGAAGCTCAACATCAATCTGCCTGTTTACGATATCCACCCTGTGCACAACCTGCTCCAGGGCAGGGATCAGAATTTCCCCGTATTTCTCGCCTTCTGTAACATAGACGTCATTGCTGCCTGTCTGGATTACATCGGTAACAGTGCCCAGAAGCACCCCTTTTTCAAAAACGCTGCAGCCTATTAAATCGGCAATGAAGTATTCGTTTTCCTCCAGAGGACGGGTATGCTTCCGATCCACTTTTAAATAACAATCCTTCAGCGCGATAGCTTTGTCCATCGTGTCGATACCGCGCAGGGTTAACAGCACGAAACCCTGATGATACCGCACCTTCTCAACAAAATGCTCGGTCAGTTTTCCGTTCGCTTCCAGCCAGACAAGCTTCAGATAATCAAACCGGCTGATATCGGAGGTTAAAGGCATTACCTTCATCTCTCCCTTTACGCCATGGGTGTTGATTATTTTTCCGACAGTCAGATATTCTTCCAAAACATCATCCTCCGGTTTTCATACATTTACAGATTTAAAAGCCCCGGCTGAAATGGCCGGGGCTTTAAATTATTCTGAAATTGGTTTTTCAACTTCCTTGATGGCCCATTTTTTCACGGTAACCTTTGTTCTTTCATTGCCGGTTTCAATGGTGATTTCATCATCCTTGATATTGACAATCTTGCCGCAAATCCCGCCGATAGAGATAACCTTGTCACCTACGATGGAGGATTCAATCATTTCACGGGTTTTCTTTTCCTTCTTTTTCTGGGGTAAAATCAACAGAACATACATTAAACCAAATAACAGAATGATCGGTCCGAACTGAACCAGGAAAACCATTATGCCATTTCCTCCAGCCGCAGGATCTGCCGCGGTGGTAGTGGCACTTTCAGCAAAAGCCGTTAATAACCAGTTCATAACTCTATTTCTCCTTTCAATTTGAAAGCAATCGCTTTACCGTACTGTAAAAGGAAAACACATTTGTACAGTCGGATCGAATTGCATAACATGCTTGCCCGTAAGCATAAAAACATTATACACAATAACCCGGGTCAATTCAACCATATATTTCATTCAACGGTTGCAGAGGCGCCGGTGCGTTACTGTTCATATGCGAAATCTGCTGAGGTGTGAACAGTAACACCAGTGCCGGTGTTGTTCACACGCTAATTCTCCTGAGGGGCACCCGTCTTCTTGTCATAACCGAACTTACTGAAGAACTCATTTCGGAAGTCCATCAACCGGTCATTCCGGATGGCTTCGCGTACGTCCTCCATCAGCTTCAGCAGGAACCTCAGGTTGTGCCAGGTCGCAAGCCTTAACCCAAGCATTTCTCCGCTTTTAAATAGGTGGCGGATATAGCCCCGGCTGAAATTCCGGCACACATAGCAATCACATTCGGGATCGATCGGTGAAAAATCCTCGGCGTATTTGGCGTCCCGGACGATGATTCGCCCGTTGGCTGTGAAAACAGTGCCATTTCGGCCGATTCGGGTGGGCAGAACACAGTCGAACATATCAATGCCGCGGATGCTCCCGTCTATCAGGTAATCCGGACTGCCGACACCCATCAGGTAACGCGGCTTGTCAGCCGGCAGCAGAGGGGTGGTTTCTTCCAGCATTTCGTTCATGATCTCCCCAGGCTCACCGACACTGAGGCCGCCGATACCATAACCGGGAAAATCCAGTTCGGTCAGCTGTTTTGCACTTTCCCGCCGCAAATCGGCATAAGTGCTGCCCTGTACAATGCCAAACAGGGCCTGCTGCCCGGTGTTTTTATGAGCCTCCTTGCAGCGGATGGCCCAGCGTGTGGTCATTTCCATGGATTTTTTAGCGTAATTGTAATCACAGGGATATGGCGCACACTCGTCAAAAGCCATCATGATATCTGAACCCAGCGCGTTTTGTATTTCCATGGATTTTTCAGGAGAAATGAAATGCCGGGATCCGTCAATATGGGATCGGAAGGTAACCCCTTCCTCCCGGATATCCCTTAAATCTGCAAGGCTGAAGACCTGAAAGCCGCCGCTGTCGGTTAAGATCGGTCTGTCCCAGTTCATAAACCGGTGCAGCCCGCCGGCCCTTCCAATCAGCTGATGACCGGGACGTAAATACAAATGGTACGTATTGCCCAGAATGATCCCAGCTTGAACATCTTTCAGTTCATCGGGGGACATCCCCTTTACCGAGGCCTGGGTGCCAACTGGCATAAAGGCCGGGGTATCGAAACTGCCATGAGGGGTGTGAACCCGTCCAAGCCGGGCTCCCGTCTGCCTGCATACATGTATTAACTCATACGTCACTGCTGCCATATATCAACATCCTTTATTAAAGATCGCTCGCGCGTGTTCTGTGTAGGTGACCTTCCAGTGTGCCAGCGTAAACACCGCTAATGAAAGGCATTTCTCAACGGATATATCTTAACCCAGTTTTATCCCCCGGTCAAGACAAAGCCAGAGGATTAAGAGGGCATTGCGCGGAGCCTGTTATCACCTAAATCACCCGCTAACTCTACTGGGATGTGATCAGTTCGGGTTACTGTTAGAAAAAAGGACAGGGTTGCTTCCCTGTCCGCTGATAATGGGTGTACTGTATGATTATTGATTGTTGTTATCGTAGTAATTTTGCTGATTGTTTTGATTCTGGTATGCATTCGGATCCTGATAATCATATCCTCCCTGCTGGCGTCTTTTATCCTTGGTCAGTACAACCAGGCCGATGAAGATCAGAACACCGGGAATGATGTACCTTGCCATGGTGCCCAGCGTGTTGAAGGAGATTGAGAAGAAAATCAGCGATAAGCCTGTTAAAATGCCAACCGGGATGAGCAATCCCTTTGAGCGTTTCCCAAAGATATACATTTCAAACAACCCAACTGCCGGTGCGAGAATGAAACCGGGCCACATGAAACCCCAGATGTTCCAAAGCACTGCGCTTTGGCATACAATTCCGACTGTCAGCAGCACACCACCCGGCATCAGAAGGCCGTAAAGCTTTCTATTTGAATAGAAGCCTACGTGGAACATCAGTGCCCCAAATATAATGATCATCGGCCAGAAGATACTGATTAACCGCCCGAAGCTTGGAACGATTCCCAGGTTCCCCAGTATCAGCAGCGCACCCATTCCTATCAGGATAACACCCCAACCCAGTTTGCCTGTTTGATTATTGTTTTGATATTGATTCATATTCATCATCCTCCTAAAGAGCTAACTTACAATTGTCATTATAACGGGGGACTATGAAAAACCCCTTAGCCCTTCATTAGAATTTCATTAAAACCAGAAAATTTCGTTATAACAACAGAAGCAATTGCGCAAGCAATTGCAACACACCGTTATATCGAGGCGGGAGATATGCTCACCGCCTGTTTAAGGTAATCGGTACCCGCCACCTATAGAGGTGGGGGACATCTTGGCCTCGTTATAACCTGTGTACATTAACCGCTTAACAGATCAGATGATACATGAATGCCTTATCCTCCCATGATTAGAGGCACCTGACCTCTGATTGCCGCTGTCAGCCTTCTCTCCACCTCATTCCAGTTGATCAGCTGCCACCACGCATCTACATAATCTGCTCTCTTATTCTGATAATCCAGATAGTAGGCGTGCTCCCATACATCACACACCAGAATGGGAATACCGCTCCATTGTGTCAGGTTCTGATGCTTCTCGCACTGCAGTATTTCAAGCCGTCCCCAGGCAGGCTGCCAGGTCAGAATGCCCCATCCGGATGCTTCCACCTTCTTTGTGGCTTCCATAAACTGGTTCTTCATCGCATCCATGCTGCCGAAGTATTGGTTTACATGGCTGACTGTACGTGGACCAGGTTGGCCGCCAGCACCCAAAGGGGCCATCACCGTCCAGTAGATACTATGTAAAATATGTCCCGAACCGTTAAATGCCAGTTCGTTCTCCCAGTATTTAATGTACTCCATGTCATTTGTTTTGCGTGCTTCCACCAAATACATTTCCGCTTTATTCAGTCCGTCTACATAGCTTTTATGATGCCTGTCGTGGTGAATTCTCAGGGTTTCCTCCCCAATGACGGGCTCCAATGCGTTGTACGGATATGGCAGCGGCGGAAGTCGGTGCATTCCCGGTATAATATACGGCATATGCTCCTCCCCTTTCATGCGAAAGCCGCCCGGAAAAGAACCTGACCCAACAGGAATGGTTTCCCGAACGGCTTCCTGCCTGACTGTATATTATACCTTATGTAAACAATTCTGAAAGGGTTCCTGTATGTAGGAAGCTTAGCAATATTAACATTTTATGCATAAGAAGCTTTAACCGATCATCCTGGTGCTTTAATCAACTGATGCGACACAACGTAATATTTCCCCTCCCAATTGCGCAGTGTGAGCAGGGCAACGCTTCCATCCCCATTATCCGAGTACAGACGAACGAAGTTCCCGGCAATCTCTCCGCGCGTACAATTAAACATGCCAAGCCCAAAATCACTGGTGAAGTTGTAGTAGGCATCATATTCTTCAAGATAGAGTACATCGTCAAAACCAAATCCGCTTAAGGCCGCCAGCGAAATGCCGGCATACTCCCAAAGAACCTGGTCCACCACCTCCGACCGGTATTTATGCGTGGGCACAGGCATATTTCCAAGGGTTGCGTCCTGGCCAAACCTCCAATTATCCAGCTTTTTCAGGGCATTAAACTCTTTTTCGTCCGTCACTGAGACGGAACCTGGCAAATACCTCAGGAAATCGGCAAAGTTCAGGTCTTCCGGTTTATCATACCATGAGGTAAAGAAACAGCACACCGGGTTCACATCCAGATCGCCCTCCGCGTTGGGAATCAATGGTGCCAGGGCTGCGTTGGCTTTTTCAATCTGTTCCTGCGTCAGTGGAACAACCTCTTCGTCAGGCTTGTATTTTTCGTATAGCTCCATGGCAGCGGCAGTATAAGGGTTTCCGTAGTGTTCCAGCATTTCCGGCGTTCCGTAATCCACTTCTATCACATCGGTATTTGTCACACAGATGCGCTGCCAGATGGCTTCACTTCCGCTTTCATCATAATATACAAGCAGATACGGCTGCCCTGTGCTTCCCCATTCCGTAATCCACCCTTCCTCAAACATCATACCGCCGGCAGGCGGGACATTCTCAATCTTATCAGGGAGCAAACGGTACTCGAGAAGATACATGGCCACACCGCTGTTTAATCCTGCTGTTCCGGTATTCACAGATTTCAGGCCGGTTATCCGCGCATCGATGATGGTATAGTTCCCCCAACCTTCCGTTGCATTTCTGCCTGCTTCCATATAGTCAGCCACTATAAGGGCAACATAATCTTTCGCGTACTCAATCACCGCGGAAGGGACTTTCTCATCAACATCGATGGAAATTTCTATTTCTCCACTGCTCTTCCATGCTTCGTGCCAGCATTGCGGCAATTCGGGCCTTTCAATGTAGTACTTCTTCCCGTCTGCCTGTGCGATATCAATCCCTGAGGATTCGCTGGAGCCGTCCGAATACACAAGCGTAACTGAAAACGAGTTCGTGCCTGGTGCATATTCATCGGTTTTCACTTCTTCACCCAGCTTGAAGCTGTGCAGCCAATCCATCATTTCCGGCAGGTATTCTTCCGCCACGTTGACGGTTCCTTCGCCCTGACCCTGTAAAGTCAAGCTTATCACATCCTCGCGATCTGAAAAAACAGGCGTGCCTGCTTCCTGATGAACTGCCCCGGTAAAGGTGCAGCCAACTGCTGCCATTGCGAGGATCACTACGGCAATAAGGGTGTATATCGCCATTTTGGGCTTTCTTGCTATCAGAAGAATGCGCTCCTGAATGCCGGCTTTACTGCCATTCATCGTTGTTGCCGCAACAAGCAATGCGGCTTTTTTATCACAGGTCAGCCCGATCAGGGTTCGGCCATAACCGGCGCGCTCATGGTCACCAAGCCGTTTGAGCGTAGCCTCGTCACAAGCCAGCTCCGCGTCTCGCCTGGAAAGGGAAACCGACCACCACACCAGTGGATTGAACCAATGCAGCGCAAGGCATACACCGCGCAAAATCGACCAAATATGGTCACCGTGGCGATAGTGTGACATCTCATGTTCCACGGCATGCCGCAGTATTGTTTTATTTTTTGCCGTTTCAGGCGTAACATATATTGCCGGACGAAAAAGTCCGAATAAACATGGGGTTTCAATTGTATTTGTCACATACACAGGCAGTTCGCTTCCGACAATGTCAAGTCTGCTGCACGCTTTTTTAAGTCTCCTGGAAAAACGCAAATTGGTGATGACAAAGAAAATGACAACAGCAGATGCAACCGAAAGCCAAATGATATTTAGTGTTTTAAGCAGCTTGTTTGAATGTGTACCTCTATATAAGTC
>JAEZBW010000425.1 GCA_023426765.1 Bacillota bacterium | reverse complement strand
CAGGGCCGGCAAAAGCATCAAACAAAAGTGCTATAATCTTTATCATTGGAGTAAACGATGCTGATGCCGGTTCTTGTCCTCAACGCCAATTTTGAGCCAGTCAATGTCTGTGACATGCGGCGGGCGGTTGGGCTGTTAATGGCAGAAAAGGCGTCTATGGTGGTCAATGGGCGGGGCGAAATCAAGACGATTAACAGTACATTCCCTCGCCCATCCGTCATTCGGCTGCAGAAGATGATCAGCCGCCCCCGCCCGGTACTAAAGATGACCCGGCGCGAAGTGTTCCGCCGGGATAATTATACATGCCAGTACTGCGGAAAGAAAACGTCTGATCTCACCATCGACCACGTGATCCCGCGTCACCTGGGGGGCAAGCACGTTTGGAACAACGTGGTCGCGGCGTGCTCGCACTGCAACCACCGGAAAGGCGGGCGCCTGCCCGAAGAAGTAAACATGCGCCTGATGCGCCCGCCCGCCGAGCCGCCCACCTCTGCGCAGTACATCTTTGGCCGCCACCTGACCGACAACACCGAATGGGAGACGTTCCTGTCGGGCTGGTAAGCGCTGTTTAGCCGACCGGAATGTTCATAAAGTCTTCTGCAACCACCACATCACCCGAGAAGGTGGCGTGTGCCTGTTCCAGCAGCGCCTCGGGGGTGATGAGCTGCGGCGGGTAGTGGATCAGGTACAACTGCTTCGCCCCTGCCTGCGCGGCAACTTCACCGGCCCGCCCCGCTGCGGAATGCCCCACCCCGCCGCCCGCCGCCTCGTGGATCAGCACATCCGCGCCCTCCGCCAGGCGGCTCACAATTGGGGTCGGTTCCGTATCGCAAGAGTACGCGATCACTTTGCCGCTGTTACAAAACTCAAAGCGCAGCCCAATGGTGGGGATCAAGTGCTTCACGGGTGAGCTGAGCACTCGCAGGCTCTCATCTTCCATCAGGATAGCAAGCTCATCCCCTGCCGCAGCAATAAACTTGACCGGGTAAAAGTTTGGCCAGCGGTGCCAGTCGTACAGGTCCATCATCTTCTTTGCCCGTTCGATGGTTGGTTCCAACCCATAGATGCAAAGCGGATCTTTCCGGCCAATCAGCCACAGGCTCATCAACAGCGGGGCGAACCCCGAGACGTGGTCCGGGTGAAAGTGGGTGAGGATGATATCGGTGATGCCGCGCGCCTCGACGCCGGCCTTTTCCAGGCGTATCAACGGGCTGCCGGGGCAGTCGACCAGGATCCGCCGGGTGGCTGTTTCCACCAGCAGGTGCGTATTCTCGTGGGTTAACGTTGGTACGGCGCTCGATGATCCGAGGATGAGGATGCGCTCCATCGATATCTCCTGATTCGCTGCCAAAGATTCCACAAACCGCCTGGCTACCGCGTAAACAGCAGCAGTGCCACCTGCGGCGTCACGTAAACTTCAATCGCTGAGGCGATCAGCAGCAGCGGTATGACCACCCCAACCATCACTTTTGCCCAATCCGCCAGGGCTTCAATCATCACTTCTCCAACGGTCTTGCCCTGGTCTGGTTTTGCCAGCACCGCCCCGGTATGCAGCACTGCCGCTGTCGCCAGAATGGCAACCGGCACTTCGATGATGCCATGCGGCGCCAGCAATCCCAGCACCGGCGCCAGATCAACCCCGCTGCGCAGCAGTACACCTACCAGGTACCCGGCAATTGCCACTGTGGCGAGCAGGGGAATTACCCCGACCACGCCAAAGGTAAACAGCCCCAAAACCATCGCAAGGATCAGCACGCGCAAATTCTGCCAGAAAATCGCCATCAGCGGGCGAGCGCCTAACTGCGGCAGGATCGAAGTGATTCGCCCAATACCTTCATCCATCCCATCGATCTGGCTTTGCGTTAGCACCATCGGGAAGCGTTCCACCTGCTGCATGCCCACCCAAATCATCACCAGCACCAGGGCGACCATCAGCAGTGAGGGCAGCGCCAGGCGGCGGAGCGTGGCGGGCAGCGTATTGCGGTACCACACCAGCGGGTTCCGCGCGCCGCCGGTGAACGCCTGCCGGAACAGTCCCCACATATAGCCGATACGCAGTACGTCGATCTCGCGCCCCAGCAGCTCTTCGCGCCGGAAGTGCGCCAGACCGATGCGCACGAGCAGCACCGTCAGCGTAAAGATCCCGAACACCACCCACCAGAGGGTGGAATAATTGCCCCAGAACATCACCAGCGATTCCCACTGGATCAGGAAGGCGGTGGGGATGACGATAAAGCTTGCCAGCAGGTTCGCTGCGCGTACCGAAGTCGCTTGGGCCGAAATTACCACTGCCCCGCTGACCATCATCACCGCCTGCACCGTCGTCAGGGTAAAGATTTGCACCAGCATCACCGGCTCGGGCCAGGGAATGTTATTCAGGCTTAGGCCCATAAGATACACCAGCATGCCCAGGAAGCTGGACATCAGCGGCGGAACCGTGGCTGCCAGCAGCTTGCCCAGGTAGAGCTGCCAATCGAGCAGGGGCGTGTTGAGCAGCGGCTCGATGCTCAGGCGTTCCTTCTCGCCAACAAACGACTCCAGTGCGATTACCAGCGAGATGGAGATGGGGAAGAAGCCGACGATCATCAACAGGAACGGCACCAGCCGCTCGCCGATCAACGCGGCGTCGTACTTGTTGACAAAATCGAGCATCCGCTGCGCCGTCCAGTTCATGATGAACGGAAAGACCAGCGTAAGCCCCACCACCGGGAAGATGATGCGCCAATCGCGGAACTGATCGCGCACTTCGCGGCGAGTGATGAGCAGCGCCGGGGCGATGTTTTGCCACACCTGCCGCGGGCGCGGGAGCGTGTTAATCATGCACTTTCTCTCCCCCGGCTGCCTGATCTGGGCTGCCAATAGCGTTGAGGAAGGCCTGCTCCAGGCTGCGCGGCACCTCGTGGAAGGCAACCACCGGCAGCCGGTCATCCAGCAGGCGGCGCAGCAGCAGCGGGTTGGTTCGGTCCGGGTCCGTGACGCGGAAACGCAGCCAGTTCTCACCCTTCGCGCGCAGCTCTACGCCCTCGGGCAGAACCGGAACCCAGCCATTGAGCGCGCAAGCCAGCCGGGCCTCAAACTCAGCCGGTCCCAGCAGTGCCTGCTTGACATTCTCCAGCGTATCATCCATCAGGATGCGGCCCAGGCGGATGATTGCCACCTGGTCGGCCAGCTCTTCAGCCTCGAACAGGTTGTGCGTGCACAGCAGCAC
>JAEZBW010000421.1 GCA_023426765.1 Bacillota bacterium | reverse complement strand
TTCCTGGCCTTCCTATCCTGCTTGTTTCCGTTGTGTTGTCAAATCCTTATTGGGGCCTGGGGCTTCCATTTATTGTATCAATTTATTTGGCAATTGCTTTTGGCCTTATCCCCACAGAGCTGCTTATTTTGTTTTTCATAGCAAGGCAAAATAGTAAAAAAATAAAGCAAATACTTTTTTATACAGAGAAAACATCAGGTTTCAATACAATACTTTGGGTATTGCCTCTATTTTCCATCCTTGGTGTCGCTTTTTCTGTTGTACCTGAAATCGAAAAACCTCTATGGACTATGTTCAACTGGGTACCTGACTGGTTTCGTATAAATGTGGATGTAATAAAGTATCAGCCGACATTGGTTTGGATTACAATTGCACTGGCTTTTATCTTTAACGGACTTTTGGGACCAATTATTGAGGAAATATATTTTAGGGGTTTCCTTTTGCCACGCATGAGCAAGTTAGGAAAATTAGCACCATTGATTAATGTTGTTTTGTTTTCCCTGTATCATTTCTTTACGCCCTGGGAAAACATTACACGAGTTTTAGGTACATTACCCTACGTGTATACAGTCTGGTACAAAAGAGATCTGCGGATTGGAATTATTGTACACTGCTTGGGCAACTTAACGGGAATCGTATTGACAGCAATATTTTTATTAAGCAATTGAGCTGTCAGAATATAGATTTTGTGCAAGCTCACTCATAACCTGCCATATAGCAAAGCTGCAGCAAATGGTAATATACTTCCAAAAATATTTGAATTATTTATTCTTTAATCTGTTTTCACACCGGCTAAGGCAGCCTGTTCTCTTACATACGCCGCCGCTTTCTTATAGCTTTCAAAGTCAGGCAAATGTTCAACAAATAATGGCGTATCCGGCCCCAGCGACTCACAGAGTCGGGCAACCTTTTGGTAATTCACTTTCCCTTTTCCGGGCATGGTTTCATGGATTAAGGTAGTATAGGCATTCTCCATGATTACATCTTTACCATGGATGCTCTTGATATAAGCACCAAGCTTCGTAAAGCATTCTTCGATGAACTCATCACAGAAGAGATATCTTTTGGGATTATTGATCATGTTCACAAAATCCAAATGCACCCCAAAAGCTTTCCTGTCTACATCTTGAATCAACTGAAGGTATTCATCCGGTGAATCAGGTACCATCCAGGGCATCGACTCAATCGTATAAAAGGTTCGCTTTGGTTTTACGGTGTCAATAATCTCTCTGATAGAATCAACAAGCAATGCATAAGTTTCCTTTGAGTAATTCTCTCTATAGAAACCATCCCAGATTTCTCCTCTGCTGCCTGCTATGTTTACACAGCAATTTGCACCCAGCTCATCTGCCAGTTCGAGTTGGTTTTTGCAATACTCCATGGCTGCCTTTCGTTCGTCATCATTTATGGAGAGAGCATTTTTCCATGCACCCACTTCTCCAATGACCAGATCATGTTCCCTGGCACATTGTAAGTAAGCCTGTCGCTCTTCCTTGCCTGCCCGATAATCAATTGGCGCTAAAACTGCCCTGTATCCTAATGCTCTGACCAGTTTATACCACTCATCCGGATTGCTATAGGATTTTTCGATTCCTCCACCAATTCTCAAAGCACTCTCTCCTCTGCATTTTTTTCGTATGATTTACCAACCATTTCTATGGCAGATTACTGTTGGGTCTATACTCTTTATGTCCCGGGAACAGGTTCTTGCCATTACCCCGGCCAATTCTTCCGTCATTTTAATGATCTGATCTTTTACTCCCTCCGAGCCATTCTTTTTTAATGGATCCATAATCGCTCTGCCGACAGAAACTGCATCAGCGCCCAGTGCAAGAGCCTTAAATACATCCATTCCGCTCATAATGCCACAATCAACGAAGACAGGAATCTGGTGATTGATTACTTTTGCTATCCTGGGCAATATGAATAACGGAGGAACTGCACACTTCATAATTCCATGATGATGAGAAACAACGATTCCTTTGGCCCCGGCTTCTAAAGCTTTACAGGCATCTTGCTCACTTAGAACCCCTTTTATGATAAAAGGTAATTTCGTAAATTTAATGAGTTCCTTTAGTTCCAATAGAGACATTGGTTTCATCTTCTCCCCTAAAACAACATCAACTTGACCATTTCCTCCAAAAGAATGGTCTACATCCATCCCCAGGGCTAAAACCCCACAGCGTTCCGCATGCTCAATTTTCCGGAAAATAGTATCGTGATCGGCATATGGCTTAATTATTTTTATCGTACGGGCACCCGTGGCTGTTATAGCTGCTAATTCATCTTCGCCACCCATACCTGACCAGTTAACAGCATTCGCTGCATGAGCGCCTCTGGCCATTTCAGCCATTCCGTTTTCCCGTACATTGCCCAAATGTGACAGAGCTGCCATCATAACAGGCGTATCAAAGGTCTCCCCATATAATTCAAGTTTCGTTGAAGGAGTAACAGCATCAATATGCCTCATTTCAACTAATAATGAATCAAAGTAGTCTCTTGTAATCTGATCGGAATCCCATGGTTTGCTCCGTTCCATATAGCTCATATCTCCTTTGCTTATTTACCTTCAATATGTTCCCATGCACGTATTTTAATACTTTTCAGCAGTGTTATTAATCCTGCTGATATCAAATGAGGTTTCCCGAATAACCCGGAAAACCTCATGACCGGACTGAACATATTATTGGGCCTGGATAAAATACTTCATCAATGTTAAATAATCCTGATAGGCTTCGCCCAGCGGTACATAGAAATAGAACTGGTAAGCCCTGGTCTGCCCCTGAATGGGAATCCAGGCATAAATGACTTCAAAAGCAGCCTCGCCGGCGAAGGATCTGATACTACCGTCCAGTACATAATAAGGTTCAACCTTTTCCAACAAATAAATCTCTCCTGCTCCAAGGGAAGTCTGTCCTTCAAATAGTTTCTCCTTCATCGTAGACCTGTCTAAATACTTGGAATCTACAAGAGGGAAGAACGCTGTATCAACTACAGTGAACCTGCCGGATTCAGACGGTAATTGATCAGATTTTTCCTTATCGTTGAGAACATAGAAATAAGGAATTGCTGAGTTGGCAGCATAGTAACATTGAAGTCCCCACGATGCTGGCATTTTTATGGATTGTATCGGCTGAGCCTCCTGATTGTAATTGATATAGCGGATATCAGGAAGTCTATCTATGACGCTTGAAACATATACCGGTAAATGAAGCGTATATTCTTTATCGAGAGCGTTGGAAGCTGTGATTCGGTTTTCACTCATCTCGATTTGGTATGAATCTTCATCGTTTGTTATAATCAAAGTATTCCCTTCCAGTACATATTCACCGATGTTGCCTATCACTCCAAGCTGCCTGACATTGCCTTCACTGGCGGTATACAGATGGTTAAATGATCGTCCGGCCGGAATTCTGTTTTTCAGGCTGAAGCAAAGAGCATCGTCGGATAATGCAAAAAACAACGGCGTATATTGTTGAGTATACGTTTCAACCGCCAGCGTCCTGCTGTCTGCAATCACCAAAGTACCCCGGCTCATGCTTAACATAATCCGGTTTTCGCTTTGAGTGAACGCATTCACCCCAACAAAACCTTGTTGGTAAGCACCTCCGTCAGTATACAAAACTGTCTCTTTTTCTCCGTCGGATGCCACCAGTTGGTTGTCCGCCATGAAGAAAAATACTTTGTTTTTATAACCAAACACCGGCCCAAACCCAAAGCTGCCCACTTCCCTGTATTCCGGAGCAAATTTGAATTCTGACTGGCGAAGGGATCTATTGTTGTTGTCAAGAAACAGGTAACAGCCCGTTATGCCATCAACAATCAGGGTATAATCGTCTCCCTGTTGCGTGTAAAGGGCATCATATGTACTTGAAATATCATGGTTTCCAGGGTCCGCAGTTCCGCCCTGCGTGGGATCATTGGGTTCGCCGTTACCATCAGGGGTTTGCGGTGCATCGGTGATGTCCCCGGAGGCTTCCTGAACCGGTGTAGGTACTGGGGAAAGTGTCGGTGTTGGTATCGCTGTTGGTGACGGTACCTGGGCAGGTGCTTTGGTTGGAGCCTTTGTGGGGGCTTCTGTCGGAACTTCTGTCGGAACTTCTGACGGGGCCTGCGTCGCTTGAGGAGCCGTGGTTGGATCGGCTGTGATTGTTGGTTCAGGCATTTCGGTCGGCGTCACGACACCGACCACCTCTGTTCCATTTGCAGGTGGATCAGGTGTTTTAGAATTACGGCTGTCAATGACAATAATGATGATCAGTACCACGGTCAGGATACATGGTGCAAGGATTGCGAACAATAGATTTCTTTTCATACCGAACCACCCTTCAAGCTGAATTTGTCGCTTTTTATCGGAAGTAATCCTTTTCTGAAACTGTATTTAGTATAGCATAATCGGGTTTGCAGCGGCAACGAGAATCTGTTTAAATTTCCCTAATCATCACTCATCAGAATACCCAGCATCCTGTCCGGATCGTTCAGAAACGCCCGGGTTACCTGATAATGCTCTGTCTCCCGATAGTCAACCCTCTTATACCCATCATCCACCCTATAAATGAAAGCATCCGGATAAGCCATAATGATCGGAGAGTGAGTTGCAATAATGAATTGAGAATTCTGGTTCACCAGTTGGTGCATTCTTGAAATCATTGCCATTTGCCGGTTTGGGGATAATGCCGCCTCGGGTTCATCGAGAATGTACAGGCCGTTTCCGCCAAAGCGGTTCAGAAAAACAGCAAAGAAGCTTTCTCCGTGGGACATCTCATGCAGTGAAACCCCTCCATAGGAATACTTCAAGGAAGGTGATCCACCCAGGGAGTTATTCTCATCATCCAGATCATCGATGTTGGTCGCAACATTGTAAAAGCTTTCAGCCCGGAAAAAGAAACCGTCCCGGGGTCTGATGAACCCTTTATTCAGCTTGATATACCGGTTCAGGCAGGAATGGGTTTCCCGTGATGCAAAGTTGAAATTCCGGGTGCCGCCCTCGGCGTTAAATCCAAAGGCTATCGCGACTGCCTCCAGTAAGGTGGATTTTCCAGTACCATTCTCTCCCACAAGAAAGGTCACCTTCGGATGGAGCTTTAACTCGGTAAGGTTCCTCACCGCAGCCAGTGAAAAGGGGTATTCATTTGGTAAAGGAAAACTTTCTTCCTCCAGAGAAATGGAGCGGATGTAACTGCTTAAGCCAAAATCCTGCATATCTGATTCCTGCTTGTTTTTTTCTGATCGTATCATACCGGCATTCATAATTCAATCATTACAGTTCACACCTACATGAGAGTTAGCGGGTGGCTCGGAATATTTCGATGACGAAAGGCAACATGCTTCGAAGCATTGCTGCCTACGAAAAGCTGAAAGCGTGCGGCTGTACGTCCCGAGATATGGAGACCACTACTTAATAGTTTGTAAACGGCTAAAGGCGGGCAGAAAGGTACGTGCTTTGTTGCCTGAGGAGTGAAATACCCGAGACAGGCCCCGCGGATGATTTCCTGGGGCTACCTCTGAGCTTTAGCATTTAATCCACCCCATGGAATGCACCTGGTGTTGCATTTGCAAGCAATTGCTTCCTTTGTTATAATAACAGGGGCAATGTAATGGATCTGGGAAGGCAACAACTAAAAGTGATACCCAAACTTTTATGAAGGATAAAACAGAAGGTATGCCGAAAAAAGGTCCTGAAAGGAAAACTGATATGGGAAAGATTTTGGTATTGGCCGAAAAGCCATCTGTTGCAAGAGACCTGGCAAAAGTTTTAAAATGCAGCCAGGGCGGCAACGGCTGCCTGACCGGTTCAAAATATATCGTTACGTGGGCTCTGGGACATTTGGTCACCCTGGCCGATCCCGATGCCTATGACGACAAATATAAACAATGGAAACTGGAGGATCTTCCGATGCTGCCGGATAAAATGAAGCTGGTGGTTATCAAGGAGACCTCTAAGCAGTTTAATATCGTTAAAAGTCTGATGCAGCGTGAGGAAGTAGATCAACTGGTCATCGCAACTGACGCCGGCCGCGAAGGGGAACTGGTTGCACGCTGGATCATTCAGAAGGCGGGCTTCCGCAAGCCTGTTAAACGTCTGTGGATTTCATCCCAGACCGATAAGTCCATCCGGGAAGGGTTTGACAACCTGAAGCCGGCCAGCCAGTATGAAAACCTGTATCATTCAGCCCTTTGCCGTTCCGAAGCCGACTGGCTGGTTGGATTGAACATCACCCGTGCGCTGACTTGCAAGTATAATGCGCAGCTATCTGCGGGAAGGGTTCAAACCCCCACATTGGCTA
>JAEZBW010000397.1 GCA_023426765.1 Bacillota bacterium | reverse complement strand
CTTTCTGGGCAAATTCCTGCCCGATGACGTCATCAACCTCGGCCTTGACCTCAAGGGCGGCATCCACCTGACCCTGGGCGTCGACGTGGACAAGGCCCTGGCCAATTCCCTGTCCCAGATGGGCCGCGACGTCCGCGATCAGGTCAAGGACGAGGGCATCGTCATCCAGCGGCCGGGCACCACCCCCGACGGCAAACGCCTGGAGTTCGTCCTGGCCACGCCCGACAAGCGCGACGCCCTGGACAAGTTTCTGTCCAGCCACTTTTCCGTACTCCACGTCGACAGCGTCGAGTCCGCCGCGGACAACAAGCTCCTCTACAAGCTGTCGTTCACCCAGCGCTACAAGGACGACCAGGCCCGCATGACCGTGGATCAGGCCGTCAAGACCATCCGCAACCGCATCGACGAGTTCGGCGTGGCCGAGCCTGACATTCGCAAGCAGGCCGACAACCGCATCCAGATCCAGCTGCCGGGCCTGCAGGACCCCGAACGGGCGATAAAGCTTATCGGCAAGACCGCCCACCTGGAGTTCAAGGTCGTGGACGAGACAGTGGACATGGAAAAAGCCCAGAAAGGCATCGTGCCCCCGGGCGACGAACTGTCCGTGCTGCGCCACCGCAACCCCGACGGCTCCTATCTGGAGCGTCCCATCGCGCTCAAGGCCGATGCGGTGCTGACCGGCGAAAGCATCGCCGACGCCCGGGCCAGCTTCGACCCCAATAATCAGGCCTACGTGGCCCTGACCTTCACCCCCAGCGGAGCGCGCCAGTTCGAGCGGGTCACCGCCGAAAACGTCAAGAAGCAGCTGGCCATTGTCCTGGACGGCAAGGTCTATTCCGCGCCCACGATCCAGGAAAAGATCGGCGGCGGCCGGGCCAGCATCACCGGCCGGTTCTCCACCGAGGAAGCCCGCGATCTGGCCATCGTCCTGCGCGCCGGCGCGCTGCCCGCTCCGGTCACCATCCTGGAGCAGCGCACGGTCGGTCCTTCCTTGGGCCAGGAATCCATCGAAAAGGGCGTCCATTCGGCCGTCATCGGCGGCCTAATCGTCGTCGCCTTCATGATCGTCTACTATGGCGTGGCCGGAGCCGTGGCCGACGCGGCCCTGCTGTTCAACCTCATGCTCATCGTGGCCGGTCTGGCCGGTTTCGGGGCCACCCTGACCCTGCCCGGCATAGCCGGCATCATCCTCACCATCGGCATGGCCGTTGACGCCAACGTCATCATCTTCGAGCGTATCCGCGAGGAGTTGCGCCGTGGGCTCACCGCCCGCTCGGCCGTGGATGTCGGCTACAGCCGGGCCACGCTCACCATCCTGGACGCCAACGTCACCACCGTCATCGCCGCCGTGGTCCTTTACCAGTTCGGCACCGGCCCCATTCGCGGCTTTGCCGTGACTCTGATTCTCGGCATCGTGGCCTCCATGTTCACGGCCATCTTCTTTACCCGCTTCCTTTTTGACCTGTGGCTGTCCAAACGGTCGGCCGACGCGACCCTGCATATCTAAGAGCCATGATTTCACTGAGATTGTTCTCCAACGGCCCCCGCCAGGGGGCCGTTGTCGTTTCGGCGTTTGACCGGCGGGCCAAGGGGCCGTAGAGTGCCGGCCACCGTGAGTAGCGAGGTCCCTGTGTCCCAACGCCTGTGCGTCGTCATGGCCCTTTGGGGGCTGCTGGCGCTGTATTCGCCGGCCGCGCCCGTCATGGCCGGCGGCGACAAGCCGTTCACCATCGAGGCCATGCTGCGTCTGGCCTCGGTCGACGACGTCCGGGTGGCCGCCGACGGCAAGCGTGTCGCCTTTGTCGTGACCCGGATGTCCGACCAGGCCGGCGAACCCGTTTCCCGCATTTTCCTGACCGACCTAGCTCGGGAGGGCGGCAGGGCGGTCACCCCGGGCACCGCCTCCTGCGACCACCCCCGTTTTTCTCCGGACGGCAAATGGCTGGCCTACCTTTGCCAGGACGAAAACACCTCCGACGTCCATCTCCTCCAGATCGCCACCGGCCAATCGCGCCGTTTGAGCGACGGCCGGGCCGACATTCTGGATCTGGCTTTTTCCCCGGACGGCAAAAAAATGGCCGTCACCGCCACGACCAGTCCCAAGGCCGGGCCAAATCGTCCCGAGGGCAGCGACGGCGACGTCGAGGTGCTCGACAGCCCTGGCGGGCTGGCCGGGCTCTACCTTTTATCCTTGTCCCAGCCCGGGGTCATGCGCCAGCTTGTCGCCGACCGGGACGTGGGCGGGTTCAGCTTTTCCCCGGACGGCCGCCGCATCGTGTTCGAAACCGCCAACCCCCACGCCCCGCCCCGGGGACGCACCCATAATGGCGCGACCGGCGGCCCCGCTCCGGTGGATGCCGGCCATGCCGACATCGCCATGGTCGACCTCGACAAGGGCGGCGTGAAGCTTTTGGCCGCCTCGGATGCCTCGGAAAACATGCCGACCGTCTCGCCCGACGGCCGCTGGCTGGCCTATGTGGCCACGGCCGCGCCCGGATTTTATTATAACGCCGGCCGGGTCATGGTCATGCCCCTGGCCGGCGGCGAGGCCCGCTCCTTGGCCCCCACGCCCGACGCCCGGCCGGAACTCCTGGGCTGGGCCGAGGACGGGCAAAGCCTGTTCGTACGGGAAGCCGACGGCCTGGGGGCCGCGCTCTATGCCCTGCCCCTGGACGGCCCCCCGACCCGCCTCGACGACGGTCGACGCATCCCGCTCCAGGCCAGTCTGTCCACCGGTTCCCGACATTTGGGGCTGGCGCTCACCGATTGGGATCTGCCGCCCGAGGCTTTCGTGACCACGGTCGAGCGCTACGAACCCAAGGCCGCATCCGCCGTCAACCGGGAATTCGCCGCCTACCAGACGGTCAAACCCGAGACCGTGCGGTGGAAATCCGCTGACGGGACCATGATCGAGGGCCTTTACACCCCGCCGGCCGTGCCTGTTGTCGGCGCGCCGCCGCTGTTGATCGAACTCCACGGCGGCCCGGCCCAGGCCGCCCAGCGCCTCTATCCGGGCCTGCTCAGCAGCTACCCCCTGGCCGTTTTTTCGGCGCGCGGCTATGCCCTGTTCCAGCCCAACGTCCGGGGCTCGGACGGCTACGGGCCGGCCTTTCGTCGGGCGATTGTGAACGATTGGGGCGGGGTCGATTTCGCCGACCTGATGTCCGGCATCGACGCGCTCGTGGCCAAGGGCCAGGCCGACCCCAAGCGCCTTGGCGTCATGGGCTGGAGCTACGGCGGCTACCTCGCCGCCTGGGCCATCGGCCACACCGACCGATTCAAGGCGGCCTCCATCGGCGGCGGCATCACCAATCTGGTCAGCCAGTGCGGCAGCATGGATTTGCCCGATTTCATGCCGCTCTACATGGGCGGCGAAGCCTATGAGCGCTTCGATTTCCTGTTTGACCGCTCGCCGCTCAAATATGCCGCCGCCATCCAGACCCCGACGCTGTTTCAGCATGGCGTGGCCGACGAGCGCGTTCCCTTCACCCAGGCCCTGGAACTCTACACCGCCTTGTCCCGTCGCGGCGTGATCACGCGGCTGGCCGCCTATCCGCGAAGCGGCCACGACATCACCGAAACGGACTTGCTGCGCGATCTCATGGTCCGCAACCTCGACTGGTTCACGCGCTTCGTGCCGGCCACGGCGACCCAACCTCGGCCGGCCATGGCCAAGGCCGACCCCTCCTGAGCCTCGCGCCGCCTTTTCTCCCGGCCCCAATCGTGGCAGGATGAGGCATGGAATTGTCCGTCACCCGCTGCCTAGCCGCCGGGTCGCGCCGTATGGCGGCGCGACCTTGCTGGCGTGCGCTGGTTGCCGCTGGCCGGGCTGTGAGACGCTTGACGCGCTGGCTCATGGGGCTGGCGGCTGTCCTGGCCGTGGCCGGCCCGACGCCCGCCCTGGCCGCTGCGGACCGGTTCGAGGTGTCGCTTATCGGCCGGACCTTGGGCTACCGCGATCTGCGCGAGCCGACGTCCTTTACGCCCTCGGCCGCCTTTGTGCCGCAGCAGGGCGGCTGGGTCCGCAACTGGACCGAGCAGCGGGGCTATGTCGAGGCCGTTTACCG
>JAEZBW010000355.1 GCA_023426765.1 Bacillota bacterium | reverse complement strand
ATCCCATCTCCTCCGAAAAAATAGAAGCCCTTCTGCTTTCGCTGAAGGACAGCTATACGATAGTGATGGTAAGCCATATATTACGGCAGGCCAGGCGCTTGTCGGACAATGTTGTGTTCATGTACTTTGGCGAGCTGGTAGAGGTTGGCGAGGCTAGAGCCTTTTTCACGTCCCCTGTGGATGAAAGAACGAAGAATTACATTTCAGGAACCATGGCAGGATGAAGCATTTCGCTTCATCCTTTTTTAACCATTCTTGTCCCAGTAGTCTCCGGCCAAGCCATCCAGAATGGAGCCAATTGCCCATGGCATCAGACAAAACCAAGTGGTCGCAAGCGAACCATCAGGATATGTCTCATAAACCAGGCCCTCGGAATGACAAAACCGCTCCGACATCCAGCCCTTTTTCCCAAAATCATATTCCCCGTCAAAGCTGTTATAGGTTTGACAGCTCCACCCTACAGTATCAAGCATGCGATCGCGGATATAATCATCCCTGGTATTTTCGGCACAGTATAAGAGTTCGTCAATAATGTTGCTTGACATGGGGTGAACATGCGGATTTGCAACAGAGGTTACACTTCCGCCGCAGCTTGACCATCCGACCTTTGCAAGCGGCGGCAGCTTGACCGGAGAGTTGTAGCAGAACTTGAAGGAGAACTCGTAATCCATCGCATCCTTCATATGTTCCAGATAAATATTATCCCCGGTAAGGGCATGGATGAACCTGACTGCTTTTATATAAGCAAGTATGCCTTCGGAGTCTATGGCTTTGAAGGTATCCAGAGGTGTACCATAGCATTCCATATGCCGGATGTAGGCTTCATAATAATGCTTCTCGCTTTTCCTCAGGCTTTCAAGATGGGTTTTGTCGCCTGTCAGGTGGCTGTAATATGCGAGGGCCGCCATGCACCATGTTCCGCCGAAGGAATCATATTCAATGCCTGCGCCTGTTTTTTCGGAGAATATATAAGGGTATTCACCGTCGGAATTCTTTTCGTTTTCAAACCTGACGAGAATTCTTTCAACAAAGGAAAGCCAATCGTCGTGCGTCAGGCCTTTAAACCTTTTCTCGTAATCATACGCCTTCAGAATATAGAACACGGCCTGCCCGCTGAGATAAGAGCTGTGTCCCGGCGTGGGAACAACATCATACCACCATCCATTCACGCGCCATTTCCCGTTATCATATGCATCGTAGGGAAGGCCGGAAGCGGGGTTTAAAGCGTTTTCAACAATGTTCGAAATGCAGTTAATGGCTTGTTGGCGGATTGCCTCGTCCCCGATACGCAATGCTGCCATCAACATCGGAGTTGCGGCAGAAAGGCCGCTTGTCCAGCTGATGGACAGGATTTTATTGAATCGATAACTGCCGGTCTCTCTGTTTTCAAAGACCTGACAGCTGTAATTCCGTTCCTCCGGAAGCCATGCGTCCTCATACACCGCCCGCGACATATCTCTGACGGCCGTTTCAATGCTGCTGGCCTTTCTGGGGTTTTGGTGGAAACGGTAGTAAACCTGACGGATTGCGGCATTGACTCCAAGCTCTGATTCGGCGTCGTATTCAAATATATGTAAGGAAACCTCGATTGTTTCACCGGCTTCTAGTTCAAAACAATTGTCTGCCAATGCAGCTCTCTCTTTTATTCTGTATGCGTTGATGAACAGCAGCGGAGCATTTTCATAGCCCAGTGTATAACCGATCGTGCCCTTTCCCAGCGAACAGGAGAAACCATTATATTGATAGAAGGGGCCTTCCGTGCCGGGGTTCCATGGCTGCTTTTTACCATCATTGTGTATATGGTACGGGCTTGCGCACAGTCCGTATACCTTTCCCGAATCATAAGCCAATGCTGCCGGATGAGACAAACGATCGCTTCTCACCATCCACCAGGGCGATGAAGGCCGGGCCGGGTTTCCCTCCCGCAGTCTCGGGAACTGGCAGGGCACATTCTGCGGAGCTTCGCCGCGATTTCTTCCATAAAGGAAGGCCGGTAAAAAGAAACGCGGATTCTTCTTCGCGAACGGCAGCTCCAGATGGATAACCCCGGACCATGGGGTATCATTATGGTTCGATATGGATACTTTCATGTGATAAGGGTTTTTCGGACTTCCATCTCCGCCGGATAACCGGGCAGATGATTGCAGCCCCTGCATGTCCAATGAAAGATACTCTGCACTTTCCTGAGCTTTGCTTCTTGCCGATATAATCAAATCTATCATACTCATCACTCCTGTATCATCATCTTTGAACAGTTTTATCAAATGCTCTTTAGGCTCCTGCCTCATTTTTGCCCTTTGAGAAGGAAACGCGTGGGGGCAGTCCAACGAGCGCCTACGCGTTTTGTGCTTATTGAGTACTTATTCAGCCCGTTTCATCCGCACCGCCATATAGCTGCAGCCCGGAAGTTCCACCTTGAATTCTCCGCTAAAGGTACCGGGCAGTTGGTTCACAGTCATATTCCAGGTATCGATCACTTCGACCTTCAGGGGGATCCCCTCAGGCATATGGAATATCCGGAAGGACGGCTGAAAAAATCCGTAATAAAAAAGATAGTATTCACCGGGTACAGCTGCACAAACACTGTCCCATTCCAGGGGCAGAAAGCTGAAACCCTGGGGCGGTCCTTCTTCGACGATGCTCTTCAAAAACGCGATTCTGTCGGGGCTTGAACCATGAAGCCTTCCCCCCTTGGACCACCACAGAATTTCATCCGGGTCCAAATAGGTTTCTCCATGGGTCACATATCCGCCCCGAAGCGTACCCTCCCAAAATCTGCGAACCAGCTCTGCCCCGGAGATGTTTCCCCACCCATGGTTGATGTTGCCTTCATAGGTACACTCATCTACAATCACAGGTTTTCTGTAACGATCTCGCCATTCATTGACAGGCTCTGTCGTTTTATAGATATCCACCCTTTGGATGCTGCAGTGGGTAACCCAGGGTCTTGTGTGGTCATAGAGATGGATGCAGTTGTGGATGGAACGCAAATGTCCATACGGGTCATGGTGCAGGATGATGTCCGCAAATCTTTCCCAGTCCTTTTGCGTTTTTGTCATGATATCGTATTCATTGGCCAGTGACCACCAAATGTTCCGGAATGCAGCCAACCGGGCGAGAGCATACCTCAGATAACGATCATCCGTTTTCGGTTCCATGGTGGAAAAGCCCCATTTGTCATAGGGATGGAAAAGAATCAGGTCGGCTTCTATCCCTAAATCCATCAAATTTTTGATTCTAAGCTCAAGATGACGAAAGAAATCGGGATTGAATCGCTCATAATTCCAGCCATTTTCCAGATCTCCTTCAAAAGGATAAAGCTCCGGTTCGTTATGATTGTAATCATAATGTTTTGGGAACACACACATTCTAATTTTATTAAAGGGTGCTGAAGAAAGGCTTTCCAGTGTTTGCTCCTCCAACTCCTTCTCCTGATGGTTCCATGCGTAGCAGGTTGTACCAAAAGGATAAAAAGGGGTTCCATCATCATAAGCAAAGTGATATGTATTGCGAACCCTCACCACCCCATGGTTGGACCCGGAAGGACAGGTGCATTCGAATTGCCCGGAAATTCCATCCATCTGTTCACAGTTGCTGTGAATACGATATGTCCAGGTTCCCAGGGTATGTGGCATCATGCGGATCCTATAAATCCCCTGTCCGTCATAGAAGCCCTCCTGTTGAAGGGTAATCCCATTACAGGAGAATTCCCCTTTCAGGGTTATATCCATAAATGGATTTCCGGTCATGGGGCCTTGAAACACCAGTTCCAACATGCTCCATCGTTCAATCTGTTTACTGTGGTCATTTATCAGCATATCCGCTCCCCTTTCAATCCTTCCTTTATCGATACCATTATACAAAATGAGCAGGAAGTCTGAAAGGGTGTATGAAAAACTTGCAAGGACAATTTGCCGGAAGATCTGAAAAATCGTGCTCCAATTCTATTTTGGTACTAGCTAATGTCTTGACCTGTTAGCTAACATAGCATATAATATAGCTAACAAAGTAAAAAGGAGTGGCTGCAATGAAAGTTCCTTCAACAGAAGTGCAGAACAACTTTGGGAAGTATTTAAAAATTGCATCGGAACTGGAAGATGTTATTGTAACCCGCAAGGGTTTCGATGTGGCTAAAATTGTCCCCTGTGAGGAGAGATCCATTATTGCGGAGGAAGCTGCAAATTACATCTACAATGAACGATGGAAGCTCAGTTATGAAGAGTTTCTCAAAATGGTGGAAAACTCGGATCTGCGATATGAATATATCGATGGAGAGGTTTACCTGCTTGCTTCTCCGGCATACAACCATCAGGTGTCGGTATCAGAACTTTTTGGTATTTTTTATAACTGGTTTAAAGGTAAGAAATGCAGACCTTTAACATCTCCCTTCGACGTAACGCTGACAAAAAATAAGGATAACATCAATGTTGTACAGCCCGATATTATTGTGATCTGTGATCCGGATAAAGTTGATGCTTCCGGTAAATATAAAGGGGTTCCCACCCTGGCCGTGGAGGTGCTGTCCAGGTCCACAAGGAGCAAGGATATGTTGAAAAAGCTTGATTTGTTCATGCAAACCGATGTAAAAGAGTATTGGATTGTTGACCCGGATAAGAAGGAGGTTCATGTCTACTGCTTTGAAAAGCATGACATTGCCGATCATGATACCTATATGGGGGATATGACGGTGAAATCAAAGGTTTTTCCCGGTTTGGAAGTCAGCCTGACAGAGATATTTACTTTTTAATGCTATCTATGAAAGTCAGTAACCTCTTCCAGAGTGGATTTGGCCCAGTGATTCTCACTGAAACTGCTATTATTTACGGCAGTTTCTGCTTCAGTCGATACAGCCGCATTCCCTGATCCGTTGCTTCTTCAGCATTGACATGAAAACTCATACTGAAGGCAAGCATAAAGATCAGGGCATACGAAATGATTTGTTTGAAACCTCGTCTCATTTTTTCTCCTTTCGAAAATAACAGAATTTTTTTGTACAACAAAAAATTGTTCTTTTACACTCCATGCTTGTTGCTTTTGTCTTATTAGGGTATAATATTGATATAAATTCGTCTATGGAGAGTGATAGAATTGAGTATCATAATTAAGTCATCCAGTGAACTTCGAAAAAACTACAACAGCATTGCTGAAATCTGCCGTAAAACAAAGGCACCTGTATTTTTAACCAGAAATGGCACAGGTGATACAGTTATTATGGATGTGGAAACATTCAACCGTCGCGAAGATGATTTAGCGACAGCTGAGCGTCTGCTTGCTGCGGAACGTTCGCGCTTGCTTGGGACTCAAGGATATACAATTGATGAGTTTGAAGAGAACATGAGAGAAGCAATTGCCAGGGGAGCAGATCATGGAATATAACAGAAAGGATTATCATGTAATTGTTTCATCTGAAGCAAATGATAGGTTATATGAACATTTTGAATTTTTAGCGCGTGTAAACGTTCATGCAGCAAATAACCTTTTGAACGGATTGCTTATCGATATCCGTAAACTCCAAACCGACCCTTTTCGTTTTCCTGTATATAATCGTCCATACCTTCCAGCTGGTAAGTATCATTATATCTTATCAAATAAGAGGTATCGGATCGTTTATCAGATTAATGGCAGCCAGGTGTATGTGGATGATATACAGGATTGCCGTCAGGATGATGACAAAAGCGTATTAAATAACGATTAACATTTCTTCCGCGGTCAGTTGGGTACTACCTGGTTATTGGTATTCTGAAAGTAATTCCGTGTATTTTCTTTTTCCTGTCCCAAACTTACCTTCTACATCATTTCTTTCACAAGAATCCTGGTAAGCTTGTTAAATGCCAATCAAAACAATTGTTTATGAAGCAGGAAAGCTTCCTGATATGCTGCTTTTCCTGTTTCGGCAATGGCCTGTGCCACCTTTTGCAGATCCGGATCCCTTATGCTATTCATTTTTTTAATTCGGCTTGCACTTAATGTGACATTAGAAACAAACTGAAGGTAAGTGTCGGTTGAATAACCCTTCAATTCCAAAACGTCACCATACCTGGCTTTCAACCTGTCGGCGATCAGTAACCCCTCTGGGTCCAAGTCACCGGAGTATATCAGCCTTGCACCATTCTTCACAGCCATATCCAGAAGGACATACACTGCCAGGTTGGGTTGGCCTAAAGTGCACACAAGAGCGATTTGCTTCTCCCTGCAGCAATCGGACATCAGGTTGAATATGGATGGGTTTTCCACAACAAGTACCTCATCTTTTGGCGTGGTTATCCGGCTAACCTGGCTTAGGGCTGCCAGGGGGATGGAAACCGGCTGCCACCTCCCGGTAAAACCCGACCAGCCCGAATGCAGACAGCCATCGGTATATGCTTCGAATCCACAGCATAAAACCTGGTTGGATAAATCATCAATCATAAGCCCTGCATGATAATACAGCTCAGCTTTCTCTTCCGGAGACTCCGGAGCATTTAGCGAAAACAGCCAGGCAAGCGCGTACTGCAGCAGTCGTCCGGTTCTGGTATTCACATCGAACGCATGGGGATCCTTTGTGATGTCCGCCGCAAAGACAGGCAGGGATCGATATCGGTTTTTCCGGAATGGAAGATTTACAATCGCTTCGCAAACTGCAGACAGTTCCTTTTGCAGTCTATCGCCCGACTCGTTATATCCTCCCAGGATGGTCATGTAAGCGTTGTTCTTCCGGGTGTATATGTCAAGTAACCACTCCTCGGCTTTTGTACCCTCATACTTCAGGGCAATATCGATAAAAAAGTCATTTTTAGCAACTGCATTTTGAAGCTGTTTATCTTTATTGGCAATCACCGGACTTTCGAAATATGCCTCCAGCAGTTCCGGTATCGATACTCCCTGAAAACGTGAATCGTCAAGGATCTTCTGAAAATCCGCCAGGGAAATCCGTGCTTCGGTGCTTTTTGTAAAACTCTTACGGAAAAAAGCCGAAAATGCTTCGATCTCCGTGCTGTTCAGTTCTTCCAGCCGAACGAAGCCGCCAATTCTCCCGAGTGCTTCATATTTCTCCCTTATCTGTGAAAGAAGCCTGTGAAAGCCTTTATTTTGATGAAAATAATCTGCGCATTGCCGTATGGGTTCCATATCGCTTCTCCTGTCAGGCGATGTCCTGTTCGTTTACAAGGCTGCGTACCCTTCCGTTCCAGTGATACCGGATAACGGTTACGTAATCGGCATTATTGGGCCGCAGCAGCTCACAGATGGACAGTGATGGTACCGTCTCATAATCACCCCAG
>JAEZBW010000328.1 GCA_023426765.1 Bacillota bacterium | reverse complement strand
CCTTAACCGGTAAAGCAAAATGAGCGTTTTCCCGCTTCCGGCCACTCCGTTGATAATATTTAACCGGATATCATCGGAGATCGCCTGGCCCTCGGAAGCGAGGTCCAGATCAGACTTCACCGCAGCTTCCTGGTTATAGTCCAGCAGATAGTCTGTCAAACCTGCTTCAATCCGGCGTTTCACAGGTGGGCGGACGGTCATATCGGCAGGTACCACTGCTTCTGGAGTGAATGCCTGGCGTACCTTTTCAAGAATGAGAGGGTCTATTGCCCTGGCTGGAAGGAACTCATCCCATTTTTCACCATCCGCCTGAAGGATTTCTTTGCCGGCCCATATTGGGTCAAATTCGGTAGAAATGGAATGAGCGCAGCAGAGGAGAACCTGCTTATGCGGAATATTTGGGAAGAGGATCAGGTAGTTCAATGGCTGATCCGGCGGCAGCCGTAATGATTCTTTGAATGTATGTAATACCCGGCTTTCCTGCTCGCCTAGCGGTATACGATCATCCTGTAATAATAGCAGCTGTGCTGCAGGCGTAGCTTGCGCTGCCGAAGCAGGGCTGACCTTGATCAGCAGCGAGCGGCCATCTTCTGTGATGAGCAAAAAATCAGGCGCATCGGGCTGCCAGGGAGCCAGGTGATGCCAGATGTAGTAGCGATCTGGCAAGGCTTTTAGTGCACGGAAAGTACGGTGTACCTCACTTGGCATAACTTGGGGAAGGTTATCTGGCAGGATATGGGCCATAAAATTATGTAAGATGCCCTTCGGGTAACGTGATCGTATAGCAGTTGTCGATCAGATCGCGCAATAGATCGAAATGCTCTTTCAGGGCTGGGTCTTGAGAAGATCCAGCCAGCATCTGGTGGCTGCCGATTAGAATTAATTTGGTACGCGGGCGGGTAACAGACACATTCAAACGCTGCGGCTGAAAAAGAAAACCGGCCATTCGCAGCGCAAAAGCTGGGCTGGAGGTTGTAAACGAAACCAAAACAACTTCCCGTTCCTGGCCCTGCATTCGCTCGACCGTATCCACCGCCAACCTTCCTATCACCCCTTCATCGTTAACCTGCCGTCGCAGCAGGCTGCGGATCAGCCGGCTTTGCGCCCGGTAGGGAACAACCACACCAATTTCTTCGGGTGGAATATCATGTTCCAGCAACGCAAGGATCAACTCCACCGTCGTTTCTGCTTCTGTGCGGCTGCGAACCGTTGTGTTCCGATGGCAGAGATCCAGAAAAACTGCCGGGTACTGTGGATCTAGGATGAAGTCCCAGCGCGAATAATTGGTTGAAAGTTGCAGCCTCCGACCCGCTGCTTCCTCACTTGGCTTTAGCTCGCTTCGATAGAAAGTCCGGCTGGGCCACTCTGCTAGAACATCATTCAGTCGGTAGGTCACATTGAGCATGGTCTCATCGCCTCTACCGGCTAAGAAGGCAAAAATCGATAACTGCGCCGCTTGTTCTGGTTCGGTTTCCTGGGCAAAAATGGTTACGGGAGGTAGCTGGTTCTCATCCCCGACGAAAATGTATTTATTTGCAGACAGCATACCCATAATGGCCAACGGTAAGGTAATCTGTGAGGCTTCATCAAACAGGACGACATCAAACTCGACTTCGGCCAACCTTTTTGACTGCAGTGCAAATGGCGTTGCGCCTACGATATAACCACCGCTAAGGTCACCGAAATGGGATTGATCGAAGGTTTCAAAATTTGTAACGTTCAAATCACCCGTATGCCTTGGCTCTCCGATCTTACAGACATGCAGGCTGTCATCAATCCGCGGAAATTTATTTAATGCATTGTGAATCGCGCGGTGGGTGAGTGCAGTGATCAGCACCCGTTGTCCATCCAGAACAAGCAGGCGGGCAAGGTGGGCCAGCACCCAGGTCTTCCCGGTGCCAGGTGGGCCTTGAATAAGGTGTAGGAGATCGGCAGCATAGGACTGAGCCACCGCTTCAACCTGGCTTTCATTCAACCCGGCTTCATAGGCTGCCTGTGCAGCTCGCTCGTAGCGGGCATAATCCATTTTGGGGATCAGCGCGCCACTCAATAGAGGCAAAATTGTCGAGCGTCCCCGCATTGAATCGGCTACCGTATTCAGCGCATCTAAGTAAAAGGGGCTGGCATCAAACCAGTCTTGATCAGCAATCCAGCCGCGTGGTTCCGCGGCGAGGAAATAGGGGTTCCCCTTGATCAAGCTGACTTCAATCTCTGTTTCGCCGTCATATTGAAGCTCCACGTGCAATGCATTGGAACTCTTCGGCGAATCCTTTTCCTGATGCAACACCAATAGATCGCCTTCTCGAAAGCGCGAATTATTGGTGTCGCAAACCAGGCGGATGATCCCTTTCTCCTCCCGAACCACATTCAAGCCCTCAATTGCCCAGCCATTGGCGACCCGTTCCCCGATTGGACGCGCCCACTGCCGGCTAAGGTTTTCATATTGAGCCTCAGCTTCATCTTGAACGAAACGACGTAGGCGGTCGAGGAGATCTGCGGTAGAAGACATGTCGATTGAATCTCTTGTCTACTCAAATAATAACAACCTTGACCCCATCTTCCGATAGGTATCTCCGAATCAGCGATTCTTCAAACGTCGCCACGATCGCTTGTTTAAACATGCCTCTTCGATAACTCTGAACCAGAAAACGGATGAGAGAACGACGATTAACCGGATCCAGATGCTCAAGGGGTTCGTCGACCATCATGAAATTGCTGTGAGAGAAGTTGTGAGCGATGATCGTGTGAAGCATAATTAGTAGAGCAGTTTTCTCGCCGCCACTCAATTGGTGAAGATCAAACTCGCGGCCCATATCGTTTTGAAGCGTGGGCATTCCTTTCGCATCTAATTCAAC
>JAEZBW010000323.1 GCA_023426765.1 Bacillota bacterium | reverse complement strand
GCGTGTGCGGGGTGATATCCTTCTGAATGTTTGCCTTTGAGGTATAATACTTGACAATTTTCCAGAACCCCTGCCTTGTCAGCCTGTTGCCGTTGGTGTTGACAAAAAGGGCCTGTTCGGTTTTTTCACGAAGCATAAACGGCCTGACCATTTCCAGGTATTCCTTCATCAGGTCGATACAACCCCTGGCAACAGGGATTTTCCGTTCGCGGCTGCTGTGGGTGCAGGTTAACGACAGCCCCTGTAGATCCAGGTCGGAGACATTCAGGGCAATCAGTTCGGAAACCCGGATGCCGGTGGAGTATAACAGTTCGAGCATGGCCTTGTCCCGCACACCTTTCAGCCCCATCTTCTTCGGCTGGTTTAAAAGAATTTCCACCTCTTCCACCGACAGAATCTGCGGCAGCTTTTTCTCCACTTTCGGTGATTCAAGCCCGATGGTCGGATTGCCTATGATAAAGTCGTGAGAAATCAGGAACCTGTAAAATGCCCGGATGGAAGCAAGGCTTCGTGATATGGTGGTAATGGCCCTGCCCTGGTTGTTCTGCCATGTCATGTAAGTGGATATGGTTGTTTTACTGCTTTGCTGAATGTTTTTAACATTCTTTTCCTGCAGAAACCCGATGTATTGTTCAATATCCCTTTGATACGACATCAAAGTGTTCTGGGAAAGCTTCTTTTCTTCCCGCAGATATTGAATAAATGCTGTAACCAGATTATCCATGTTTTTCACCCCTATAATAAAGCTGATGACCATCCTTTATTGTCTGAGGCATAGCTGTGCGTATTCGGGCCGAATATTAACCACTATGATTCAATTAGTATCCCCATGCCAATTAAAGAAGAATCCCAGGGTTCGGGGTCCTAATCAAGGGACTTGTTGATGCGGGACATCCTTACCTCGTTATTAATTTACCACATAATTCATTTTTATGCAAACTTAACTTAATTTATGCTCACCCTTTTTGATCCGGTCGGCCAGGTAAACCCCGATAATGGTTTTAGCATCGGTAATCTGACCCTTCTGAACCATCTGGATGCATTCCTCGATGGTATATTTCCGGCAGGAAATAAACTCATCCTCATCCGGACAGGATAACCCCTCGGTTAAGCCTGTTGCAACATATAGATGCAGTACTTCATCTGAAAAACCCGGTGTAGAGTGGATGCTCATCACCTTCTGAATATTTCCGGCCACATAGCCCGTTTCCTCGCGAAGTTCACGGATGGCGCAGGTTTCGGGGTCTTCCCCGTCATCAAGCTTCCCGGCGGGCAGCTCCAGGGATACCATTTCACAGGGTTTGCGATATTGCCGGACCAGCAGCAGTTCGCTGTCGTCGGTAATGGGAACAACAACCGAGGCCCCCGGGTGCCTGACAATATCCCTTGTAGCTTGTTTTCCATTCGGCAGGATCACCGTTGCCCTGTTGACGTTAATGATATTTCCCGTATATTTCCGTTCTTCGCTGACCGTCTTTTCTTCGTAGTTCATGGTTCCTCTCCTTCGCTATTTCCTCGAGGCCGGCTTGGCAATCTCTTTTTTGCAAAATACGAATTATTCCATTTTGCCAGTGTTCCAGGTATACCATTGATTATGCCTGCCCTTGCATTACTTTTCAGTTTTTTACCTTTTGGCGAACCCCATACATTCTTAACCGCCATTGGCGTGGATGCTTGAATTATTTTTCAGCTTTTTGCCTTTTGGCGATCTCCCCCGTGGCAAGCTTGTCACAGCGGTTGTTGTATTCATTGTCGGAATGGCCCTTTACCTTAACCCATTCAACCGTATGCTGATGGATAAGCCGGTCTATCTCCTGCCACAGATCGGTGTTTTTCAGTTCTTCCTTATCCTTGCCCCGTGCCCAGCCGTTTTTTTTCCAGCCCCAAAGCCAGCCCTTCTGCAGGGCATCCACCAAATAAGCGCTGTCACTGTACACTTTCACCTGGCATGGCTCTTTCAGCGCTTTCAGCCCTTCTATTGCCGCCGTCAGTTCCATTCGGTTGTTCGTGGTCTCTTCCTCATAGCCTGAGAGGATTTTTTCAGTTCCCCTGTACAGCAGAATGGTTCCCCAACCACCTTTTCCGGGGTTTCCCGAGCAGGCTCCGTCGGTATAGATCTCAACCTCTTTCATTGGCCCGTCTCCCTGCCAATTTCCCTGGCCCTTTGCGTGCATTCCTTCATGGCTGTGATGACGCTATCGCGAAAGCCTTTTCGCTCCAGTGCGGCAACGGCTTCAATGGTTGTGCCGGCCGGGGAACAAACCATATCCTTCAATTCTGCCGGATGCTTTCCGGTTTCAAGAACCATCCGGGCGGAGCCCATAACAGCCTGGGCTGCCAGCCTGTAGCTTAAGCTTCTTGGCAGCCCCGATTGAACGGCTGCGTCCGCCATGGCTTCAATAAACATGAAAACATACGCCGGACTGCTTCCAGTAAGAGCGATCACTTCACTCATGAGCTTCTCATCCAGCTCTTCCACCGCACCGACACATTGAAAAATATCTTTAACAAGCTGCTTCTCCTCCGGGCTGACATGTTCGCCATAGGAAACCACGGTCATGCCCTGCCCAATCAGCGCAGGCGTATTTGGCATCGTCCGCACAACCTTACACGCATTGCCAAGGTTTTTCAGGTAAAAGCTGATCGGCAGGCCTGCTGCCACCGTGATGAACAGCTTCGAAGAATCCATGGCCTGTGCGCACTCTTTCAGAACACTCTCCATGATCTTCGGCTTCACCGCCGCGATAATCACCTGACAATCCCTGACGAGATCGGGCATGGAATGTGCAAGCCTGATGGGGTAATGCCCGCTCATATCGGCTGTTAATTGAGTATTGACATCATATACATGAAGCTCAAAGCGCCCGGTGTGGCCTGAAAGCCCTTTTATCAAGGCCCCGCCCATGTTTCCTGCGCCGATAAAACCGATGGTAACCGCCATTTTTCTGCTCCTTTTACACTGAACTGCAATCAGCAAATTCTGGAATAAATTAAAATTTATTTTATCATCTTTTCTGCAAGGTATCAAAAAAAATTAATCAATCAGGCTGATCTGACTGTTCTGTTCCGGTTCAATGTTCAGATGCCGATAAGCCAGAAGGGTTGCCTTCCGGCCCCTTGGCGTTTTCTGCAGGAAGCCCAGCTGCATCAGGAAAGGTTCATAAACATCTTCGATGGTTTCGGTTTCCTCTCCGGTGGACGCAGCCAATGTATCCAGGCCAACCGGACCGCCTCCGAACTTCTGAATGATGCAGTAAAGCAAATTCCGGTCCACGCGATCCAGCCCCTTTTCATCCACCTCCAGCGCTTCAAGCCCAAACCGTGTGATTTTCAGGTCGATCACACCGTTGGACCGAACCTGTGCGAAATCGCGTATCCTGCGAAGCAGACGGTTGGCAATACGCGGAGTGCCCCTGGCCCGGGACGCTATCTCGAAGGCGGCTTCATCATCAATTTGGATGTTCAGGATTTTTGCCGAACGGGTGACGATGCTTTTCAACTCATCGTGGGTATATAATTCCAGGCGATTGATGATGCCGAAGCGATCTCTCAGCGGAGAAGTGAGCAGGCCTGCCCGTGTGGTAGCCCCAATGAGCGTGAATTTGGAAAGATCCAACCGGATGGAACGGGCACTGGGCCCTTTACCAATGATAATGTCCAGTGCGAAATCCTCCATCGCCGGATACAGTATTTCCTCCACTGCCCGGTTCAGGCGATGGATTTCATCAATGAACAGGACGTCCAGCGGCCCGAGGTTTGTCAGGATTGCTGCCAGATCTCCCGGTTTTTCGATAGCCGGGCCTGATGTGATTTTAATGTTCACACCCATCGCAGATGCGATGATACCCGACAGCGTTGTTTTTCCCAACCCCGGAGGCCCATAAAGCAGAACGTGATCCAGCGCTTCCTTGCGCTGTTTGGCCGCTTCGATAAAAACCATCAGGTTTTCCTTTACCTTTTCCTGGCCAATATACTCATCAAAGCTTCTTGGGCGCAACCCCGCTTCTTCGAAATCCTCCTGGCGGAAATCACTGCCGATAAGCCTTTCTTCCAAGTGCAACGCCTCCATTTCGATTCCCCGGATTTATTTTACCAGCCAAAAGGGACAATTCCGTACACGGATTCAATCGGGAACACGCCAAAGATAACAGTCTTCAGACATGTTTAAGCCCCTTCTGAATACGACGGGGTTCTATACGACCAGCCCTTTCAGCGCATCGCGAATGATCATTTCCAGGCTTTTCTCCTCGCTGTGCACCGACGACACCGCCCGGTTTGCCTCCTGGCTGGAATAACCGAGCATCATCAGCGCACTGACGGCCTCCTGAATTTTACTGGCAGGTTTTTCATCCCAGTCACTGCCGGTCGCAAACGTTTTCAGTTCCTCACCCTGTTCTTTCTTCAGTTTATCCTTCAGTTCAAGGATAATGCGCAGCGCTGTCTTTTTCCCGATCCCTGGCGCTTTCGTAAAGGCGTTGGCATCATCGGTTAAAACAGCCAGCCCGAAACGGGACGGCGGGATATGCGAAACCAGCGACATGGCCGCTTTAGGGCCCACACCCGAAACCTTCAGCAGCTGTTCGAACATTTTCAACTCTTCCTCGGTTATAAAACCGAACAGCAGCCAGGCATCCTCCCGGATGTGCAGATAAGTGTGTATCTTGAGTTCGGACCCGACCTTCAGTGTTTCCAATGCGGTAACGGGCACTGTAACCCTGTAACCAATTCCCCCGGTCTCAACAACGACCGACTCATTTCCCTTATGCGCCAAAGTTCCTTTTATGTAAGCAAACATATCGTTCTCCTTTTTAACCCTTTAATCCCTGAAAACGGCTTAAATCGCGCCAGCTATGTGCGTGGCAGATGGCAATTGCCAGCGCATCGGCGGCATCATCGGGTTTTGGTATCGTGGAAAGGCTGAGCAGTATTTTCACCATCTGCTGCATTTGTTTCTTATCGGCCCGGCCATAACCGGTTACACCCTGTTTCACCTGCAGAGGCGTATATTCAAAAACCGGAATATCCTCACGGGCTGCGCACAGAAGCGCTACTCCCCTGCCCTGGCCTACCTTCAGCGCGGTTTTGGCATTGTTGTTGAAGAACAGATCTTCCACGGCGACCGCTTCAGGCTTGTACTGCTTCAGCAGCTGAACCAGGCCTTCTTCAAGCAGCAGCAGGCGTTTGGCCAGAGGGATGTCGGCATTGGTGGTAACCGCTCCATAATCCAAAACATCAAAATGATTGCCCTGATACTGAACAATACCATACCCCATAATGGCAAAACCGGGGTCTATACCCATAATGATCAAAATGGTCTCTCCTTCTGCCGGGCACTTCTGAACAAAGAACCCGGATCTTTCGTAAATGAGGGTATATTATAACAACAGAAGCAATTGCGCAATCAATTGCAACACACCGTTATTGCAACAGCAGGTTTTGCTTTTGTAAAAACCATCACACAGCAAAAAGGTTCTTGCCGCCAGAGCGGCAAGGTTCTTATTGCAACAGAGCATTTGTTTTAGCAAATGCTACACACCGCAACAACGAAGCTTTAGCTTCGTTATATCGAGGCGGGAGAAGATTTTGCTTGCAAAAGCCAGCACCGAGCGACCCGTGAAACATATGCTCACCGCCTGTCTAAGGTAATCGGTACCCGCCACCTATAGAGGTGAGGGACATCCTGGCCTCGTTATAACCGGATCACCCGCTGCAATATTGTAAACTTTATGGGTGAATCCTAAATTGGGTATTGAATAATTATACATTGCAATGTATAATTATTACAATGAACCCCTTTGTGAAAAAACCAACATGGTATTATTCTAACATAGAATGGAGAGATTTTGTATGGGCAAAAAGGAAAAAGTTGTACTGGCCTACTCCGGAGGGCTGGATACATCCATTATCATTCCGTGGCTGAAGGAAAATTATGATTACGATGTCATCGCGATGGCCGCCGATGTCGGCCAGGGCGAAGAGCTGGAGCCGCTGCACGAAAAAGCGAAAAAGACCGGCGCCGAGAAGCTGTACATTGAAGATTTAAAAGAAGAATTCATCACCGGCTATATCTACCCCACACTGAAGGCCGGTGCAATGTATGAGGGGAAATATCTGCTGGGCACTTCATTCGCCCGGCCCATCATCGCAAAACGGCTGGTTGAAATCGCCAAAAAGGAAGGCGCAGTCGCCATCGCTCACGGGGCAACCGGAAAAGGAAATGATCAGGTTCGGTTCGAGCTTACCGTAAAAGCGCTGGCCCCCGAACTAAAAATCATCGCCCCCTGGAGGATCTGGGATATTCGCTCCCGCGAAGATGCAATCGATTATGCAGCCGCCAGGAACATTCCCATTCCTGTCACCAAAAAGGATAATTACAGCCGGGATCGCAACCTGTGGCATTTAAGCCATGAGGGTTCCGAACTGGAGGATCCCGCAAACGAGCCGTTCTATGACAGGCTTTTAAAGCTTTCGGTCACCCCGGAAAAAGCGCCGGACAAGGCTACCTATATCGAATTGGATTTTGAGAAGGGTATTCCGGTAAAGC
>JAEZBW010000299.1 GCA_023426765.1 Bacillota bacterium | reverse complement strand
GGTTGCATATGCTGCCTCGGTTTTCATACCGCCGCTTACAGCTTGTGTCTTGCCAATTACCATAAAAGCAACGCTGATGATCAAGGCAAAAATCATAACAAACGCAACAATAATATTTATTTTTTTACTTTGTATCATGCTTTCACCTCGGACCTCAGTATCATTAAGCGGTATATTCACCATTGTAGCTTACAAGACAGGCATTGTTCACGCCGTTTATTGTGAGTAATTCATTGAGCAGCTTAGCCGACATATCCAACAACCGTACTTCAACCGTAAGCTCGATGCCATTTTTGGAAACTGTCTTGGCCTTTATCAGGCTTTTTTTGGTTTTTGCCTTTATCATGGCCATGCAGTCGTTTTCTGCTTGATCGTTTTCAAGACTAAGCACCATGATATAGGGCGTGTCGCTGCTTTTTTTGTTTACAAATACAAGCAGGATGATGCCTATGAAAATGGACCCAATAACGCCAAGAGGAATCAAACCTGCTCCGATGACAATACCCGCCGAAATGGCCCAAAACAAAAAGGCGATGTCTAAAGGCTCTTTAACTGCTGTTCTGAAACGAACGATGGACAAAGCACCTACCATGCCAAGTGATAAAATGATGTTGGATGTAACCGCGAGAATAATAAGGGTTGTTATTAATGTCATGGCCATAATAGAGACCCCGAAGGATGCCGAATACATTACACCTGCAAAGGTTTTCTTATAAACAAAAAAGATGAATAGTCCGACCGCAAAGGACAGGAGCAATGCGATCGCAACATCCAAAATGGAGAACTCCGCTGCCTTTTCCAAAAAACCTGACTTGAAAACATCGTTGAATGTCATGATTATTACCTCCGATTTAAATCATTCTGGTTACCGCATATTTTGAAAACGCAGAACTTCTTCTGCTGGAAAGAGAAACCAAACCCCGGATGATTTCCGGCAAGAAATCATCATACTTCACCTCGAGGATATAAACATTTGAAATGGGAATGGGAGCAGGTCCGGGATTCAAAAAATGATCCATAATATAATCCGTACGAATGTTATAATCCATGGTGATGCGCACATTTCCCGGCTGAAATACATAAGCCTCCCGCCAATAGTCTATGATGCTTTTTGCACGTAACTGCTGGTAATGCATTTTCGCATACAACTCCAGGCAAAGCGAACTGCCGTTTTCCTTCAATGCCGATAAATCTCCGGAAATCAGGCGCCTGCATTGTTCTTCTGTTGCCGATGCACTTTCTTTAAAACAAAGTCCATTCCTTTTACTCTTTTTTTCAAGACGGATTAAAGAAGTGTCATCGTTATAAAACCTTAACCTGAATTTCTCGCGATGGTCCACGCCATCAATCTTCTCTTGCAGCGCCTTGTCGTTGTAATTGTCGAAATAAAGGCTTCTCACCTTATATCCATTTTCCTTTATATTGTTTTCATCGGGACTGGCTACAAAAGGGAGCCTTGATCTGAGCTGTAATACGTCAGCATAATTAATAGAATGCTTCAGTTCGTGTCGGCCTTTTGGCTCACTCATTTCCTCACCTCATTTCCGTAGGATGATTTTATAGTAGACCATAAATATGAAGATTGTTTGTTTGTTCTGTGAACTTTTTCTGAATTTTGGTAAACACAGAGTGGATCAATAAGGCTATTCACACGAGAGTCTCCTGCCAATACGCAGGGGAAATAAGAGTGTTACAAAACCAGCTGGAATTTCAGATAGAGAATACTTCAGAATAATGAGCCAAAATATCCTTAACTAAAAATGAGCATAATAAATGACTTTACCAGAAGAGCCCAATAGCCTGTACCAGAAGGATTACTTTGTTTCAGGTGCTATAGAGTAAAGTTTACCATAAGCCATCAATAGGTTAGTGCATCAATTCGTTTTTTTCATCGGAGAATCATGCAAAGCTTTCAGACCAAGCTGGTCCGCGTCCGATTCTGTGGGTACCATAAAAGTAAGATAGGTTTCCCCATCCCTGTTGTCAATCGTATAAAGGAATTCTCTTTTCTCTACTTTTATATCATTGCTGCTTTGGGATCTTTCAATTAACTCATATAAATTATCCATACGGGATTTTTCTTCGCATCTTCCTCCGATGGCATCATACAGCGTAATCAAGTTTTCTTTGTCTGTTTTATACTTTCCATCACAGCTGGCTCCCATTGCATACCTGGTTTCAGTGATCCCTGATCCCGCTTGCATTGCAAGCCCGATCGTATAATGAAAGGTTCCATCGTTTTCTAACTCCAATGTGATTATTGTCTGGCCATTGGATCCGGCGTTCAGATAATGCTCCCATGTCCCCACTAACTCTTCCGGTATTTTAGAGTTGAGCGAATCGGGCCTGGAGGTTGGATTTGAAACTGAAACAGATGTTGGTACGGGAGAAGGATTACCATCTGGGATGTCTGCGACTACACTCGGACGGGTGCCGCATGAACTTGTGAATAATACAAATAGAAGCAGAAGAAATAAGATGGTTTTCAGTTTCTTGAAGAACATATTTTCACCTCTTTACTCATGTTTGGGTTGCTAAAGCCTGTTTTTGATTTAGGATTGTTTGCAAAGCAAGCGGCAATATATGTCGTTAATTAAGTAAACAAAGAGGAAAATCTGGCATTGGAAGGCCTTTATCTGAGGGGAATACAGCATGATAAACTGTTTCATTACCTGATATTAAATAATTTAACACATACATATTCCTGAATCAATCATCGTCTTTCACGGGATAGATGTATCATTTCGGAAGTTCGGGACAGTGGGTGAAACTATTACATTATGATATCTTACTTGACACGGTTTATATAGAAATGCATAATGAATTGATTATATATTAAAAGAAAGAATGTATGAACTATGGCTGCAAATAAACATGATTTAACCCAGGGGGGTATTCTGAAAAAGCTGCTGCAGATCGCAGTGCCTATCATGGGTACACAGCTTATGCAGATGGCGTATAACCTTACCGATATGTTCTGGCTTGGCCGTACACAGCAATCTGTGGTGGCAGTGGCGTCCAGCGGTCTGGCTGGTATGTATCTGTGGCTTGGTATGGCGCTGATGATGATAGGGCGCATGGGATCGGAGATTGGTACCTCACAGAATCTGGGTAGGGGAGATGTCGCAGCTTCACAGGGCTATGGGCAGGATTCCTCGCGTGCAGCTTTAATCCTGGGGATCTTTTACGGTTTGGTGCTGATTATACTGGCAGAGCCGCTGGTCGCTCTGCTTCGGGTGAATGATCAAACTGTATTTAACAACACCTGCGACTATCTGAGAATTGTAGGTGTGGGTATACCTTTCGCTTATGTATCTGCTGCGATCACCGGTGTGTTTAATGGCGCAGGTAATTCGCGGCTTAGCTTCGCGGCAAATGCCTTGGGGCTTTTAGTAAATATGATACTGGATCCGCTGATGATCCTGGTATGGGGATGGGATGTTAAGGGTGCGGCCATCGCCACAGTGATTGCTCAGGCCACGGTGTGTGCATTGTTTGTATGGTTCATTAAACGGCACCCGCATCGGCCTTTCGAACATTTCCGCATTTTGGGACGCATAGATCCTGTCAGAATAAAACAGATTATGCGCTGGAGCTTGCCGGTAGCAGCAGAAAGCGGCGCTTTTACAGCCCTGGCAATGGTGGTTACCGGTATGGTTTCCGCAGGGTATGGAGAAACTGCTGTAGCGGTGCAGCGCGTCGGCAGTCAAATCGAATCATTGTCCTGGTTGATAGGTGGGGGTTTTTCTTCCGCTGTTACGGCATTTGTGGGTCAAAACTACGGTGCACGTAAATGGAAACGAATCAGGAAGGGTTATCGTATTTCACTGGTTTCTCTGCTGGTTTGGGAGGGACTTGTGACTTTACTCCTAATATTTGGCGGGCGGTTCTTTTTCTCGCTTTTCCTGCGGGAACCTCCTGAGATTCTGGACATGGGGACGACATACCTGAAAATCCTGGCCGGGTGTCAGCTTATGATGGCACTTGAAGGTGCGTGTGCCGGTGCTTTCAGGGGGATGGGCCGAACGATGCCGCCCAGCCTGTGCAGTATTGCAGCAAACTGTATACGTCCAGTTCTCTGTTGGTGGCTGTCCCAGTGGATGGGGCTGAATGGTCTGTGGCTGGGTGTCACACTCTCCGCAATGCTCCGTGGCATCATGATGTTTATCTGGTTTACGCTGGAGAACCGAAAGCTGCCACATGCGGACGAAAGCGAACCCATAGCAGTGACATAGGCCGAAACTTATAGTGTGTACCATAAATCGTCTTGATTATACCTGTATTGGTATGAAATGAATATTGTTGTATACGTCTTGAAAACCCATAACCATTTTTATATAATGAACGTCATGATATTCAGACCAAGGAGGTATCTTAAGTTGGGTAAAGCGCTCATTATCGGAGCGGGTGGTGTGTCAGCCGTTGTGGTTCACAAGTGCTGTCAGAACCCGGATGTTTTTGAGGAAATCTGTATCGCCAGCAGGACAAAATCCAAATGCGATGCATTGAAAGCGAAGTTGGATGGCGGCCGCACAAAAATACAAACTGCACAGGTGGATGCGGACAATGTGGATGAAGTGGTTGCCCTGATGAAAGCTTTTGGGCCCGACATTGTCATCAATGTTGCTTTGCCGTATCAGGATTTATCCATCATGAAAGCATGCCTGGCTGCAGGTGTGGATTATTTGGATACCGCCAATTATGAACCTTTGGACACCGCTAAATTTGAGTATTCCTGGCAATGGGCCTTTCAGGACGAGTTTACAAAAGCAGGGCTGACAGCCATATTGGGCTGCGGCTTCGACCCGGGTGTAACCGGGGTGTTTTCTGCCTATGCCCTGAAGCATTATTTTGATGAAATCCATACCCTGGACATCTTGGATGCCAATGCCGGAGATCACGGGTATCCTTTCGCAACAAATTTCAATCCCGAAATCAATATCCGTGAAGTGACTGCCAATGGCCGTTATTATGAAAACGGAAAATGGATTGAAACACCGCCCCTGTCGGTTAAAAGAATGTATGATTTTGCAGAGATAGGGCCGAAGGATATCTACTTGCTGTACCATGAAGAACTGGAATCGTTAGCCGTAAATATAAAGGGAATTCAAAAAATCCGCTTCTGGATGACGTTTTCACAGAATTATCTGAACCATTTAAAGGTTTTGGACAACGTCGGCATGACCTCCATCAAGCCTGTTCTGTTTGAAGGAAGGGAAATTGTTCCACTGCAGTTTTTAAAGGCTGTTTTGCCCGACCCCGCATCGCTGGGACCCAGAACGAAGGGTAAGACCAACATCGGCTGCATATTCCAGGGGACGAAGGATGGAATGCCTAAAACCTATTATGTTTACAATATCTGTTCCCATGAAGCATCATACGCTGAAGTGGGTTCGCAGGCCATTTCCTATACAACGGGAGTGCCTGCGATGATTGGCACCATGATGGTGTTGAAGGGTTTATGGAAAAAACCTGGCGTGTTCAACGTGGAAGAATTGAACCCGGATCCGTTTATGGAGGAACTGAACAAACAGGGACTGCCCTGGAATGAGGATTTTTCACCAGCTCTGCTTGATTGAGGTTAAAAAATGCAAATAGATTTCAACACTGTTCCAAGCCCTTGTTATCTTGTGGATGAGCGTTTGCTGAAACGCAATTTACAGCTTTTGAATACGGTGCAGCAACGGGCAAGCTGCCGCATATTAATAGCGCTGAAGGGCTTTTCCATGTATGCGGTTTTTCCGCTGGCCGCCCAATACCTGAAAGGTGCAACCGCAAGCTCCCTGTTTGAAGCGCGACTTGCAAAGGAATATATGGGCAGAGAAGTGCATGCTTATGCACCGGCCTTTGTTGAAGAGGAATTTGACGAACTGATGGGCTACTGTGACCATATTGTCTTTAACTCCTTTCAGCAGTGGGGATTATACAAAGGCAAGGTACAAGGAAACAGCAAGCCCATATCGTGCGGAATTCGTATCAATCCGGAGTATTCCGAAATTAAAACACCCATTTACAACCCCTGCTATACCAATTCCAGGCTTGGGGTGACGCTGGCGAATTTCAGGCCCGATGAACTGGATGGTATTGAGGGCTTACACTTTCATACCCTGTGCGAGCAGAATTCCGATACGCTGGAAAGAACCATCCGTATTGTGGATGAAAAGTTCGGTTCTTTTATAAAACGGATGAAATGGATCAACTTTGGCGGCGGCCACCACATCACCCGGGATGACTACGATGTGGAAGGTCTTATCCGATCCATTCTTTTCATGAAAGAGAAATACGGCGTAGAGGTATACCTGGAGCCAGGCGAAGCGATAGCCCTGAACACCGGCTATCTGGTGGCAAAGGTTTTAGATATTGTTCACAACAATATGAATATTGCGATCCTGGATACGTCTGCGGCATGTCATATGCCGGATGTCCTTGAAATGCCGTACAGGCCCAATATCATCGGTGCCGGACAGCCTGGCGAATATGCCCACACCTATCGCCTGGGTGGGTTAACCTGCCTTGCCGGAGATGTCATTGGAGACTATTCCTTTGAATCCCCTCTAAAGCCGGGTGATAGGCTTGTCTTCTGTGATATGGCGCATTATACCATGGTGAAAAACAACATGTTCAATGGTGTGAATCTGCCCGCTATAGCTCTGTTTAATGAAACTGACGGGGTAAAGGTTCTTCGCAGGTTTGATTATTCCGATTACAAATCGCGGCTTTCATAACCCTATCAATCGAAGGGTTTGACTTTTAGAAAGGAAAAAATAATGAACAAGGTTGAACTTTTAAGCAGGTGGACGAAAGAGAAGTCTGAGGAGCTTTATAACATAAAAAACTGGGGTGCCGGTTACTTTTCCATTTCCGATGCCGGCGAAGTGATGGTGAACCCCTACAGGGACAAACCAAATGCAGCCGTCAGCCTGATGGATATCATTTCAGGCGTGCGTGAGCGCGGGCTGGATACGCCGGTTCTGTTAAGGTTTGAAAACATATTGGATTCACAGATTTCCGATATTAACAATTCCTTTCAGGACGCGATGAAAAAGCTGAATTATCATGGAGACTACAGGGGCGTATATCCCATAAAGGTGAATCAGCAGCAGCAGATCATTGAGGAGGTGGCCAGGTTTGGCCAGCGCTATCACCACGGTCTTGAAGTGGGAAGTAAAGCCGAACTGGTAGCAGCACTCTCCCTGATGGATGACAAGGAAGCCTGCCTGATATGCAACGGTTATAAGGATGAAGAGTTTGTTGATTTGGGCCTGTATGCGCTGAAAATGGGGTTCAAATGCTTCTTCGTCATTGAAATGCCCAATGAACTGGACATTATCATGGAACGTTCTCAGGCTTTGGGCGTAAAACCGAACATTGGTATCCGGCTGAAGCTCTCAGCCAAAGCTGGCGGTCATTGGACCGAATCGGGCGGGGATATGAGCATTTTTGGCTTGAATGTATCCCAACTGATTCAAATTGTCGACACCTTAAAAGAAAAAAATATGCTGGACAGCTTAAAACTCCTGCATTACCACCTGGGTTCGCAGGTTCCAAATATCAGAGATATCCGATCTGCCGTGCTGGAAGCCGCCCGTGTTTACTCGGAGCTGGTTCTGGAAGGCGCACCCATGGGATATCTTGACCTGGGAGGCGGTCTGGCTGTTGATTATGACGGCTCCAACTCCAATTATACCAACAGCCGCAATTATACCATAGAAGAATACTGCACCGATATCGTGGAAACCGTTATGACAATCCTGGATTCAAGCAACGTTCCCCATCCGATCATCGTTACAGAATCCGGCCGCGCACTGGTGGCCTATTATTCCGTTCTGCTGTTCAACATACTGGATGTGGAAATGTCTCAGGAGTACGAATTACCTGAAAAACTGAATGATGCAACCCCGGAACAGATTCGAAACCTGCATGAGGTGAACCGGAACATCTCCTATAAAAATCTGCAGGAGTGTTATAATGATGCCCTGTATTACCGGGATGAAATCCGTGACATGTTCAAACACGGCAGCATCAGTTTACGGGAACGCTCCCTGGCTGAAAAAATATTCTGGAATACCATCCACCGGATCGTGAAAGAGAAAAAGAAGCTGAAGAATACACCGCCGGATCTGAAGGGCATAGAAAATGCCCTCGCAGACATCTATTACGGCAATTTCTCGGTATTCCAATCCATACCCGACAGCTGGGCCATCGATCAGCTGTTTCCCATCATGCCCATCCACCGGCTGCTGGAGCTGCCGAAGCGAAATGCGATCATTGCGGATATTACCTGTGACTGCGACGGAAAGATCGACAGGTTTATCGATTTGCATGATGTTCGCAATTCCCTGCCGGTTCATGAAATGAAAAACGGAGATGACTATTACCTGGGAATCTTTCTGGTAGGCGCTTATCAGGAAACCCTGGGCGATTTGCACAATCTGTTTGGGGACACAAACGTTGTCAGCATTCGCATTAATCCGGACGGTAAATTTGATATCGTCAAGGAACTACAGGGTGACAGCGTTTCGGATGTGCTTTCCTATGTTGAGTTTGACCCGAAGGATATGGTGGAAGCCTTCCGCAACAAAGCTGAGGAAGCGGTGCGAATGGGGAAAATCAGCGCCCTGGACAGGCGTGAAATCATGCAGGCCTATGATATGGGCATTCGTGGATACACTTATTATGAACGTTAATAAACACCTAACCAATGAATTGGGTTTAAGGCCGGACGGACACCAGCAACTACGAGGATGATGCACCTCGCTTGTGCCTGATGCAATACGCCGGAAAAACAGTATACACTTTTTTCTCTAACGAAAAATCCTGTAAAGCGTTATCAATGCTTTACAGGATTTTTAACGTTATTGGTTGTTCAATGCGGTATTGTGGGTTAAGCACATCATTACCTGTTTATATAATGATAGAAAGGAGAGAACATGTGTTGTTCTCTCAATCACCCGCAACGTTGGGATAAACGTAAGACTCTCCCTTGTAATTTTTCAGTTTCACTTCCTGGTCGTCGATTTCCTCAATATACTGAATGCCTACCGGAATTTTTCCTCCGCCGTTCGGTGCATCTATCACAAAGGTTGGAACGGCAAACCCGGAGATATATCCCCGCAGGTGCGCCATAATATCCATACCCTTTTCCACAGGGGTGCGGAAGTGGTTGATTCCCTGCGCGATATCACACTGGTACAGGTAATAGGGGCGGATTCTGTTTTTAACAAGCTTCAGGCACAGCTCCTTCATCGTTTCCACGTTATCATTCACACCTCTCAGCAGAACCGTCTGGTTGCCAAGGGGAATACCGGCATCAACGATTTTGTTGCAGGCCTTTATCGCCTCGGCAGTGATTTCTCTGGGGTGGTTAAAGTGGGTGTTAATCCAAATCGGCTGGTACTTTTTCAGCATGTTCACCAGTTCATCGGTGATCCGCATGGGAATAACAACAGGTGTTCTGGTTCCAATCCGGATGACCTCCACATGAGGGATCTCCCGCAGTCTTTTAATAATTGA
>JAEZBW010000535.1 GCA_023426765.1 Bacillota bacterium | reverse complement strand
GCATCAGCAGGGGAATGAATGTCATTTCGGTCCGCGAGGAGATAGAGCACGTGCGAAACTATCTTGTGATTCAGCAAATCCGGTACAGGAACAAGTTCCGGTTTGAGATCGAAGCGCAGGACGACGCCCTTCGATACAAAACGCTGAAGCTGATTTTGCAGCCAATTGTCGAAAATGCGATATACCATGGCGTTCGATATATGGCTGATGAGGGGCTGATCAAAATTTCAGCCGAAATTACCGACAGGAAGCTGCTGCTGCAAGTTTCGGACAACGGATTGGGCATGAGCCCGGAAGTCCTGAAAAACATCCTTGTAACGGAAACAACGGGCAGAAAAGGATCGGGCGTAGGTGTGCGGAACGTCCACCAGCGAATACAGCTTTATTATGGCAGGGAATACGGTCTTGAGATCGAGAGTGTGCAGGAAGCCGGGACAGATGTGAAGATATGGCTTCCGCTTCTTGAAAATTGAACGGGGGATGGATGTGAAAAATTGCTGTCGTTTTTGTCACACAGATTTAAAGCGCTTGCCGGGAACCGGCCCGAAAACCCGATCGATTCATAAAGAATATACAGTTAAATCCGGAGTGAAAAAAGCATTTTTATGCCTGATGCTTGTTATTTTGATCTTTTGTGGAGCGTGCGCTAAAAACGGGAATCTGGACAAAGCAGAAAATCAGAAGATAGCGCTGATCGTGAGAACCATTTACGGTCATTACTGGGGCACGGTCAAGCTTGGGGCCGATACGGCCGCGCGGGAATTCAACGTGATCGTGGATTTCAACGGACCCGGAAACGAACAGGATGTAGAGGGGCAGATCAAACTGGTGGAGCAGGCGCTTTCAGAAAACGTCGATGCGCTGATACTGGCTGCAAGTGATTACGAGGGGCTTGTGGAGGTTACTGAAAAAGCGCTTGGCAAACGAATTCCCGTCATCATTGTAGATTCCGAGGTGGCTACCGGTGAAATTGACAGCTATATTGCCACCGACAACATCGATGCCGGGAAAAAGGCCGGAAAAGCCGTCATTGAAGTGGCCGGTGAAAGGTGCAATGTAGCGATCATCAATTTTGTTAAAGGCTCCAGAAATGCAGAGCAGCGGGAAGAAGGGCTGCTGGAAACCCTTTCGGCCTATCCGGAAATACAGGTGATTGCAAAAGAGTATTGTTCCTCCGACAAGAATCTGGCGTTTGGGCTTGCGAATGAAATTCTTACCGAAAACCATGATAATCTGGTGTTCGTCACCTTCAACGATGTTGCGTCCGAAGGGGTCGCTGACGCAGTGGCTCAAAGGAATCTTGCCGGACAGGTTAAAATCATCGCATTTGACAACACGCCCAGGGAGATCGACTATCTGGAGAAGGGAGTCATCCAGGCGCTCATCATTCAAAATCCGTTCAGCATGGGGTACTTAAGCGTGAAATACGCTGTGGAAGCGCTGAATGGGAACTCAGTCCCGGAATATTACAACACCGGCTCGTATCTGATCACCTCAGAGAACATGTATATGCCGGAGTATCAGAAAATTCTGTTCCCCATTGTAAAATAAGGAGTATTTTAATAAGGAACCATAGTATATTATATTCTTTTTTTAAGGACACCCCTGTAGTATGGTAATGAAAAATCAAATGATTCCCGGAGGTGTTTTTTATGAAAAGGTTCATTTCAATTCTTCTTGCATCGCTCATGGTTCTCTCTCTTGCGGCGTGCGGTGCCGCAACAACCGGCGGTTCGCTGCCGAAGATCGGTGTCACCATTTACAAATTTGACGACACCTTTATGACCTCGGTCAGAAATACCATTGCCGATGTGGCAAAGGAAAAGGCTGCCGTCGACATCGTGGACTGCCAGAACTCACAGCCTACCTGCAATGACAAGATCGACCTGTTCATCACCAAAAAGTACAACTCCATGGCCATTAACATGGTTGACCGTACAGCTTCCGGCGTCATCATCGACAAAGCGAAAACCGCGAATATCCCCATCGTATTTTTCAATCGCGAACCCCTTGCCGATGATATGCAAAAATGGGACAAAGTTTATTATGTCGGTGCTCATGCTGAAGAGTCAGGCGTGATGGAAGGCCAAATCCTGATTGAATATTGGAACGCTCATCCCGAAATGGATGTGAACAAGGATGGCGTCATGCAGTATGTTCTTCTGAAGGGTGAGCCCGGACATCAGGATTCTGAAGCCCGTGCTAAGTATTCGGTTGAAACTATTGAAAAAGCCAATATCAAAACCGAGCTGCTGGCTGTGGATTTTGCAAACTGGGATCGCGTAAAGGGCCAGGAAAAGATGGCTGCATTCCTGTCTTCGAACCCGGATAAAATTGAAGCGGTTATCGCATGTAACGACGACATGGCTCTTGGCGCCATCGAAGCTTTAAAGGCTGCCGGATATTTCACAGGCGACAAGTTTATGCCTGTCACCGGCGTTGATGCAACGGCTCCGGGCCTGGAGGCCATTAAAGACGGAACACTTCTTGGAACAGCATACAATGATGGCGTGAACCAGGGTAAAGCTACATTCAACCTCGCACTGGTACTTGCTCAGGGGAAAACCCCCACCGAGGAAAACATCGGATACCCGATTACAGACGGCAAGTATGTCTGGGTTCCTTACAAAGCTATCACGAAGAAGAACATGGACGAAGTCCCGAAGTAAGATCGGATAAGTTAATCCTGGTATTACAGCCGGCACGGGAAGAGTTACACATGCCCTTCCCCTGCCGGTTATTTCAGGGAAAGACCTGTTTCAAAATAGCGGGGTGTGCAGCAAAATGCCTGAAAAAGAATTTGTTCTTGAGATGTTAAATATGAATAAGGATTTTCCCGGCGTAAAGGCATTGAACGATGTAACCTTCCGGCTGCGTCCGGGTACGGTTCATGCTCTGGTCGGAGAGAACGGCGCGGGAAAATCAACCCTGATGAAATGTCTTTTCGGGATATACAATCCCGATTCAGGACAGATCAGGCTGGGCGGCAGGGAGGTCGTCATCAGCGACTCAAAAACCGCCCTGGGCCTGGGTATCTCGATGATCCACCAGGAGCTTCATCCCATCCCGTACCGCAGCGTCATGGAGAACATCTGGCTGGGCCGTTTCCCGATGAAGGGCTTTGGGTTCCTCAAGCTTGTCGACCATAAAAAAATGTACAGGGATACTGAAAAGCTCTTTGCAGAACTGAACATAAACTTAAGGCCGGATGTTCAGGTGAAGGATATTTCCATATCCATGGCACAATCGATGGAAATTGCAAAAGCCACTTCATACGGCGCGAAGGTCATCATCATGGATGAGCCCACCTCTTCACTGACCGAAAACGAGGTGGAACACCTGTTTAAAATCATCCGGGATCTGAAAAGCAAGGGAGTGGCCATCATCTACATATCCCACAAGATGGAAGAAATCCTGCGGATTTCCGATGATGTTACGATCATGCGGGACGGCAATGTGATCGGAACATGGCCCGCCCCCGAAATCAGCATTGAATCGATCATTTCAAAAATGGTCGGCCGTGACCTCGCGCACAGGTTCCCGGAAAGAAACAACAAGCTGGGTTCGGTCATCCTGAAGGTGGAAGGCCTGACATCCCCCTATCCGAAATGCTTTCAGGACATCTCCTTTGAACTGCGCAAGGGGGAGATACTTGGGATCGGCGGCCTTGTCGGCGCTCAGAGAACAGAACTGGTAGAAGCCCTGTTCGGTCTTCGTTCTGTGGCGAAGGGCAAGATATTTATCAACGGTAAAGAGGTCAGAATAAGGACACCGCTGGATGCGAAAAGGCATAAAATCGCATTATTGACCGAGGATCGCCGGGAATCGGGCGTCATTCCGATGCTGTCGGTTATGGAGAACACGGTGATTGCGAACCTTGGGAACTATATGAAGCTGTTATTTCTGCTCGACGAAAAAAAGCGGAAGGCCGATACAAAAAAGAGTGTGGAGCTGTTTCGGATAAAAACCCCTTCCATTAAGCAGAAAATGATGCATCTTTCGGGCGGGAATCAGCAGAAGGTGCTTCTGGCCAGATGGCTTCTGACCGAGCCTGAAATCCTCATTTTGGATGAGCCGACGCGGGGCATTGATGTCGGCGCGAAATTTGAAATACATGCCCTGATTACCGAGCTTGCCAGTCAGGGCAAGAGTATCATCATCATATCCTCGGAAATGCCGGAGCTTATCGGAATGTCCGACAGGATCATGGTGATGTGCGAAGGAAAGCAGTCTGGAACAATCGACGGGAAAGGCGCGGATCAGGAAGAGATCATACGGCTTGCCACCAGATTTATGACATGATGGAAGGTAGTGTTGCAATCCATGTTTAAATTGAATTCAATCAAGGAAATAAATTCGAAATCCATTTTAAACTATATTACACAGAACGCGATATTCGTTTTCCTGCTGGCGCTGATTGTCATCATCATTATCGTAGAACCAAGCTTTTTAAGCGGAACGGTACTGAGGGATATCCTTGTTCAGGTATCGACAAGGGCGATTATTGCCCTTGCGGCTGCGTTTATCCTCATTACGGGCGGCGTTGATCTTTCATCCGGCCGCATGGTGGGGTTTGCCGCAGTCATCTCGGGCTCCATGTTGCAGACGCTGGATTATCCCAGAAGGTTCTACCCGGATTTGCCAGCACTGAACCTTCTGGTTCCCATCCTGATATCCATGGTCATATGCATGCTGATGGGTTTGCTGAATGGTTTTGTCGTATCCAAGCTGAAAGTGCCTCCGTTCATTGCCACCCTTGCCACGATGACCATTGTCTACGGCATAAACTCCATTTATATCAATTTGCCGCCGAATAACTCGCAGCCTCTGGGCGGTTACAGGAAGGACTTCACGTTCCTGGGTTCGGGTTACATATTGGGCATACCGGTCATTGTGATTATCGCGGTTGTTGTTATTGCGATTTGCTGGGTGTTGATGAACAACACACGGTTCGGAAAGAATGTTTTTGCTATCGGCGGAAACGTGAATGCAGCCAGGGTTTCAGGTGTCAACATAGATCGTACGCTGCTTGGCCTGTATGCGTTCGCTGGGGCAATGTACGGGCTGGCCGGTGTGCTGGAATCCGCCAGAACCGGCGGCGCAAACAACAACTATGGAAACGGGTACGAGCTTGATGCGGTGGCAGCATGCGTCGTAGGCGGAGTGTCTCTGATGGGTGGCGTTGGCACCGTTCCAGGTGTAATTGCTGGCGTGCTCATATTCGGAGTAATCAACTATGGCCTGACCTTTGTAGGCATGAACCCATACTGGCAGCAGATCATCAAAGGCGTAATCATCGTTGCCGCTGTTGCATTCGATATCAGAAAGTATCTGACGAAGAAGTAAGAAACAAGGCGTGATTGGATGTCTTCCCTCCATGTCACGCCTGAGTCTTCTTTGTTCCGGTTTAAGGGGATTTTTCCAACAACCAGTCAATTAAATTGATTTGGCGGATTCCATCATAGTTTACATTCGGGCTGATGTCATCGAGAGTTAACAGGAATTTTGGATGGTGGTCGGGAATTTTTTGCAATGGTTCGAGTTCTCTTTGTAATGTATTATTATCAAGGACCGTAGCAGATACCTGATAATATTCAACGCCATCTGTATGAACCGCTACAAAATCAACTTCCTTTTCTGCAAGTTTGCCGATGTGCACCTTATACCCCCTGCGGTTCAACTCAAGAAAAACAATGTTTTCAAGCAGATGGCCCAGGTTGGATGCAGAGCCTGATGTAAGCATATTCCTAAGCCCGGTGTCTACGATATAGTATTTCCCAAGTGTTTTTAGATGCTGCTTTCCTTTGATGTCATATCTGTCTGCTTTATAGAATATATAGCTTTGATTTAATGCGCGTAAATAATGATCAACGGTGTTCACCGATATTTTACGCCCGCTGGCATTGATTGAATCGCTGATTTTTTTAGTAGAGACAGGACTTCCGATATTGCTGCATAAAAATTTAACAATACTTTCAAGTACTGAGACGTCGGTTATACCTTCACGAGAAGCAACATCTTTAACCAATATGGTGTTGTATATTCCGTCAAGATAGGTTCTTACAACAATATCACTTTTCTTAAGAGTGGCAACATATGGGAATGACCCGAACCTCAGATAATCGCTGAAGCCTGGCCGGATGTTCTTTTCATTCGTGAAGATAAGGTATTCTGAGAACGACAAAGGAAGCATGGATATTTCAATGTACCTGCCGGACAGAAGCGTAGCGAGTTCACCGGACAACATGTTGGCGTTTGAACCCGTAATATATACATCAACATGGTCTTTAATAAATAAACTGTCAACTGCTTTTTCAAAGGATTTGCATTGTTGCACCTCATCAATAAATACGTACGTATATTTTCCTTTAACAAGCCTTGATTTAATATAATCGTAAAGCATTTTGTAGTCAAGCAAATCCTCATACTCAATATCCTCAAGGTTTATTGAAATAATCTGTTCATCTGATACGCCGGATTGTTTCAGATAATCAATATATAGGGATAACAGTGTGGATTTGCCACACCTTCTAACCCCCGTAACCACTTTGATGATCTGTTTATCACGCCACTCTATCAGTTTTCCTAAATACTCTTTCCTTTGTACCATCCTGTGAAGCACCTCCCTTATGAAATAGTATATCACAATATTTTTTCTGTATACAGAAAAAAGTATAATAAATATACGAGTTATTTCCAGTGATATGAAAAACAGTTCTTGGTAGAAATAATATTAGCTTCTTTATAAAGGATGGGAGAATACTAAAAGAGTAGAATCATTGGCTCCGACTCCTACTCCAATTCCTATGCTAAATATGGAAATAGAAAGCACAAAAAGTATAATACTAACCCCTACTCCTGCTCCAAAGTTAGTAAACGATCTCAAAGATGCCAGCCAAAGTAATATGATATTATCTAGTACACCCACGTTAACAGCAGTTAGTGTAACAAATAGTTCAATTACTTTCAATTCGGCATTTCCAATATTAGGCAACTACAACAACCACTTAGCATATTGGGACCCACATGAAGGTCAATGGTATGACGTACCCGGACAAGGGCATTATGCTACAAATGGTAACCATACAATAACAAGATTACAGCCATACACAACATATATTATTTTCATGAGTTGGTGGGATTATGCAACAAACTCATGGAAGGATATACCATGGCTATATGTAACAACAAGTCCACTTATAGCACCTTCCCTTAAAGAAGTCAGTATAACGAATAGTACAATTACTTTTAATTCTGTATTTCCAATATCAGGTAACGCTAACAACCACTTAGCATATTGGGACCCACATGCAGGTCAATGGTATGACGTACCTGGTCAAGCGTATTACGCTACAAATGGTAACCATACAATAACCGGTTTGCAACCAAATACAACATATATTGTTTTTATGAGTTGGTGGGATTATGCAACAAACTCGTGGAGAGATTTACCATGGCTATATGTAACAACATCATTGACATGCAGGTGTTAAGCCCGGTCTAACTTGGCGGTAAATTTTTCTTTACTTTGACATTTCCATTATATAAAATGGGTAAGAAAAAAGGAAGCTGTAACAAAAAAATACAGATCAGCTTCCTAAAAACAAATTTTGC
>JAEZBW010000278.1 GCA_023426765.1 Bacillota bacterium | reverse complement strand
CGCTTCAAAGCCCTCTTCGTTCAGCTCGTCCACGGTGATGGATTTGCCGATGACCATATTCGTCATGATGTCGACCCCGAGCTTGCGGACAGTGTCTATTTCGCTCTGTACCAGAGACTTTGGCAGCCTGAATTCCGGGATACCGTACATCAGTACGCCCCCCGGTGTATGAAAGGCTTCAAAAATGGTTACGGTATAGCCCATCTTCGCCAGATCTCCCGCACAGGTTAAGCCCGCGGGGCCCGATCCGATCACCGCCACCTTTTTGCCGTTTTTCTGAATTTCTGTATTGGGAACCTGTCGGTTGGCCATATACCAATCGGCCGCAAACCTTTCCAGCCGCCCGATGGCAACCGGCTCTCCCTTTTTGGCGCGCACGCACAGCTGTTCGCACTGGGTCTCCTGCGGGCATACCCTGCCGCAAATGGCCGGCAGGCTGTTGGTTTCCTTTATTTTCAGGCAGGCTTCCTCAAATTTTCCCTCGGCGATCAGAGAGATGAATTCCGGGATTTTTACATTCACCGGGCAGCCGTCCATGCATGGTTTGGTCTTGCAGTTCAGACACCTTTTGGCCTCTTCGATGGCCATTTCTTCGGTATAACCGCTCGCCACTTCCTTAAAGTTTTTATTTCTGACCTCAGCAGCCTGCTCGGGCATTTTTACCTTCTTTATTGACATGTTAGGCATTTCCAATCCCCCTCATTCTGCACTCGTGTTCCTCGGTGCTTTGCTTCTCTTCGGCCTTGTACATGGTCTGCCTTCTCATCGCCTCATCAAAGTCCACTTCATGGCCGTCGAAATCCGGGCCATCGACACAGGCAAACATCGTTTTGCCGCCGACGGTTACACGGCAGCCGCCGCACATTCCGGTACCGTCCACCATGACGGGGTTCATGCTGACCACCGTTTTAATGCCATACTGCCGGGTCAGGTTCGAAACCACCTTCATCATGATCAGCGGCCCGATGGCAATCACCAGATCATACCGGTTTCCTTCGTCAATCAGTTTTTTCAGGCAATCGGTGACAAAACCCTTGTTTCCATTTGACCCGTCATCGGTCATGATAAACAGCCGGTCACTGACCTGCTGCATCTCCTTCTCCAGCAGAATGAGATCTTTATTACGGAACCCTGTGATGGTGTCTACCGTAACACCAAGCGAATGCAGCTTTTTAGCCTGAGGGTAGGCAATTGCAGTACCCAAGCCTCCTCCGATGACAGCAACTTTTTTCACGTTTTCAAAATGAGAAGCGGTTCCCAGCGGCCCGACGAAATCCAGCAATACGTCGCCTTCCTTCAGGGTTCCCAGAAGCTTTGTGGTTTTACCGACCTCCTGAAAAATAATCGTCACCGTTCCCTTTTCCCGGTCATAATCGGCTATCGTTAACGGAATGCGCTCGCCGTCTTCATTGATTCTAAGGATGATAAACTGGCCGGGTTCGGCCTTCCTTGCAACAAACGGGGCCTGTATCACCATCAGCTTGACGTTGGGGCCCAGTTCCTTCCTGCTCATAATCTGAAACATAGCTTGTTTCAACTCCCTTTTATGAATTCTGCTGAATCCGGTCAGAGAAAACTCTTCATTCTTTAGACTACAGAAGCGGTGGTATTGAAAAGCGTTCAGCCTATCTATTAATGTACACAATTTTCAATTTCATTTCAATACATATTCTCCTGGAATCCACTGATTCCCAGATGAATTGTTTGGATTCGAATTCGTTCCCATGAAGGAAATCCTGCATAATCCTTCATATAGCATGCAATTATGATACCTATAAGAAATACTAATATCGCTCATAATGCTCAATTTATGCGGCTTTCATGGTTTTCACCCTATTACGGCTTCGAATTTTCTAAATCTACCACTTGCATATGACAGCGCGTTTTGTTATAATTTCATACGGGCAATGGGGCTCTTTTTACATTTTTATGAAAGTTTGAAATTTTTTCACCCCATTCCGGGGTTTTTTTATTTTCATCCGGCCAATCCCGTTACCCTGCATACTTTCCCTGCCTTATTGGCAACACTGTGGTTGCCCTGATCAATGTATTCCGGCTTTATCAATGAAGCTGTCTTATAGGAGGATTATATGAAATATTTAGCGAACGTCATGGAACAAGTCCTGAAACGCAACCCGAACGAACCCGAATTTCACCAGGCTGTAAAAGAGGTTCTGGAATCTCTTGAGCCGGTCGCAGAGAAAAACCCGCAGTGGGTACAGACAGGAATTTTTGACAGAATCGTAGAACCCGAAAGACAGATCATGTTCCGCGTACCCTGGGTGGATGACAATGGCAAAGTACAGGTAAACAGAGGCTTCCGTGTTCAGTTTAACAGCTCCATCGGTCCCTACAAGGGCGGTTTAAGGTTCCATCCTTCGGTCTATCTTGGTATCATCAAGTTCCTTGGCTTTGAGCAATGCTTTAAAAACTCCCTGACAGGCCTGCCCATGGGCGGCGGTAAAGGCGGCAGCGATTTCGATCCGAAAGGAAAGTCCGACGGTGAAATCATGCGTTTCTGCCAAAGCTTCATGATCGAGCTGCAGCGCCATATTGGTGAAAACACAGACGTTCCGGCCGGCGACATCGGTGTTGGCGGACGTGAAATCGGCTTTATGTACGGGATTTACCGTAAAATCAGAAACGACTTTACCGGCGTATTAACCGGCAAAGGGCTGACCTGGGGCGGAAGCCTGGCCAGAACCGAAGCGACCGGCTATGGTCTTTGCTACTTCATGGACGAAGCCATGACTTCCATCAAGGGCAAGTCCTTCAAGGGTTCCACCGTCGTTATTTCAGGCTCCGGCAATGTTGCCATTTATGCAACCCAGAAGGCCACCGAGCTTGGCGGCAAGGTTGTCGCATTAAGCGATTCCAATGGCTACATCCATGATCCGGACGGAATCAAGCTGGATACCGTAAAGAGAATCAAGGAAGTGGAAAGAAAACGCATCAGCGAATATGTAAAGGCTCATCCCTCTGCAACCTACACCGAAGGCTGCAATGGCATCTGGACCATCCAGTGCGATATCGCTCTTCCGTGCGCAACACAGAACGAGCTGGATGAAGCCGGTGCAAAGGCGCTGGTGGCTAATGGCTGCTTCGCAGTAGGGGAAGGCGCCAATATGCCCTCCACCCCGGAAGCCATTGAAGTATTCCTGAAGTCCGGCGTGGTATTTGGCCCTGCCAAGGCTGCAAACGCAGGCGGCGTTGCCACATCCGGCCTGGAAATGAGCCAGAACAGCATGCGTTACTCCTGGACCTTTGAAGAAGTGGACGCAAAACTGAAGAACATCATGATCAACATCTACAAGAACGCAAGTGCGGCTGCAAAGGAATACGGCATGGAAAACAACCTCGTTGCAGGTGCGAACATCGCCGGCTTCCTGAAGATTGCAAACGCCATGTATGCACAGGGCATCATCTAAACGATTCCTTTTTATGAACATTCCGGTAACGTTGAAAGCCCCTGCAGGCCGTCTGGCCCCAGGGGCTTTTTAACTGTGTTCTTATCATTCACCGGCTGATAATACATTACCGGCCTGTTCGGTTTCATAAATCTGCTTCAGCAGCAGTGCATCCTCGGCCATCCTGTCCCTGGATTCGCAAATGACCACCGGTTCTATTTTCCTTTCCAGAAGAACCCTGGCAAGGGGTGGGAATTCCGGTCCATATTGTGTGTCCTGAAGGGTATGGTGCTTTCTTTCCCCTGCCTGAGTAAACTCCACACGACTGAAATGGATGTGCAGCCTGCGCGTTCTTTCAATGCCCAGGGCATTTTCAAGGCTGTTAAACACGGCTGTATAATCCCCGGGAGTTTTCAGCCCTCCCAGGCTTCGGGCATGGACATGTCCGAAGTCTACACAGGGTATCATCCTGTCATCCAGCGCACACAATGTCAACACTTCATCCAGGCTGCCAAGATTACTGATCTTCCCCAGCACCTCCGGACAAAGGGTGATATCGCCAAACCCGGCCTCGTCAGCCTGCCGGATCGTTTCGGCCAATATCGGCAGTGCCAGCAGCATGGCCTTTTCCCTTGAAAACTTCCCCACATTGCCCGGATGCAGGACGATTCTGTTCGCACCCATCCATCGGGCCACCTGAAGGGTATTCATGATATATCGAATGGAATTGAGGCGTTTCTCTTCTTCCGCACTGGACAAATTGATGTAATACGGTGCATGGATGCTCACCCGGATGCCTGCCATGGCGGCCTGCTGACCGATTTTTTCAGCGGTTTCCCGTTTGATGTTGGTTCCCTTGTTGCATTGATATTCGTAGGCATTCAAGCCCATGGCCGAAAGCCATGCCGGCATTTGCCACGAGTTCTTGAAGCCGTCCTGATAGAACTGTTCAGAATTGCCCGAAGGTCCGAACCATATCATCCTGTGCCCCTTCTTGTCTGCCTGATGCAACGAATTTCCGGCCTGATACCGCCTGATGAAACCTGTTCATGCTGTTGGCCGGGTACGGAATGTTGAACCAATTCTCCGCCATCGATGAATTTACCTTTCGCAGGTGATGCGGTGGATTAAGGTACCGGCGTAAGCTCCAGGCCTGGGCCGGGAGATGGTTCAGATGCGGGATCCCCTTGCACTGCACCGGTCGGTGTGGGTGCAAGCGTGATAGATGGTTCATTGTCGTCTATTTTATTTTTTGCATATTCTCTGTAAACAAAAATCATGACCACCAATAAAATAACGGGTACGATCAACATTAAGACTTTGCCTTTGCTGTTTCTCATCTTTGTAAAATCCTCCAAACAGTCCCCCGGATCGAAACAATGCTGCATGGGATTCCGCATTGAAAGCGGCTTTTCAGGCTCTGCGTTCCATCGCTCCAAGAGCCCCGGCAACCGGAAGTCTGTTCCGCTGTTGTTCCTTTATTCCGCGCTGTTTTCTACTTCATCATAAATAATTCCGGACATTTGTGCAATCACATCCGAGGCGGCATCCGGCCGGACACCGTCACTCATGATGGCCAGCACATAGGGTTGGGATGCAAAAACAATACCAACGTCATTATACACCCCGGGGTAATTTCCAATTTTATGGGGTACCCTGATATCCTTCGGAAGAAGCTTGTTAATTCTGTCATTCCATTCGGTATTCATCAGGTCTTCCATCAATATGCCGGCCACATCTGGCGCTTGCTGATAAAAACGATACAATTCCTCGGCATAAAGGGCAAGATCATAAGGACAGCTGCGGTGCCCGCGTTCATACTGCACCGTTCCGCCAAGATCCTGCATGTACTTCCGGATATTTTCTATCCCCAGCAGGCGGATGATCATATTGATCCCGCAGTTATCACTGCAAACAATGGAAAGCCTTGCGGTTTCCCGCACTGTATATTCTGTGCCGTAGGGCGATGACTGAATGACACCCGTCCCCGCTTCAAAGTCTTCCTGCAGGTAAGTCAGCTTCTGCTGCAAGTCGATTTCTCCCGCTGCCACCTTGCGGTAGAGCAAAAGGTTCATTGGAAGCTTGGTGGTGCTTGCGGCGATAAATTGATCCCTGTCATGAATCCCAATACTCTGGCCGGTTACAAGGTTTTTAAAATACAGCCCGTATTTGCCTTCCTGCCTGGAGATAAAATGCTGAAGAGCTTCCTTCAGTGCTTCAACATCGGCTGATGCTGTTAATGGTGCAGGATCGGTTGATTCCCCGGATGCTTGCGTTGATTGTACTATATTGCTCCCTGCGGAAGTCTGTGTTGGCTCAGGCAATATATACACAGAGTCCTGTTCTTCAGGATCATCAGCACCTGTTTGCGGGTTGTTCATTGCACTTCCGCCGGCGGGCCCATCCATGGGTATCTCCGGCCTTTTTGCCGGCATTCCCCTTTCGGTCAATACCAGCGCTATGCCCGCCGCTATCACAAGCATGATCAGGATATTGAAAAAATACGAGGGTCTCCTGCCACTTGTATTGTAGTTCTTCATCATCCGTATGACTTACCGGCACATGCTTCCCCCTGTGAACGCACGGCCCGGTCATGGACGTATAAATTATAACCGCTTTGCCTGAATAAGTCCAGTACCGTACAAAGAATTCGTTCTGCTCACAGGAAGGGGATGTTTTTCCACGTACCTGTCCTTTCCACCTTTTTTTAACATATATATATTTTTTATTATATTTTAACCGATATTTATTACAGTTAATTATTTTTTGTTATTTCCGGAGGCGTTTATGTATAACATAATCATCTGCGAGGATAACCCCAACACGGGTTCCATCATCAAAGGCTTTATCCATGACTATACCGCCTTAAGAAACCTGAACTGCCGCATATCCCTGTTCCAGAATCATTTCGAAAGGGTCGCCGAATTTGCGCAGGTCATTCCGGGGCAAACCAATGTATATTTTCTGGATATCGTCCTGAACCAGGAAAACCACTCGGGGTTCACACTGGCCAGGCAGATTCGGAAGAAAGACAGGATGGCCTACCTCATCTTCATCTCCTCCCACCCCGAGTTCAGTCTGAAAATTCTTCAATATAAACTAAGAGCGCTGGATTACATCTATAAGCACGATGAAAACTTTCAGAAAAGAATCTGCGACTGCATTGATTTTATCCTGGATGAGACCACCCGGATGGAAGATGCGGACAGCTCGCGGCAGATCACGCTGAAAAAAGCGAACGGCCTGCATACGGTCAAACTGTGTGATGTGATGTATATTGAAACCAGGCCGGGCTCCCGGCTTCTTTATTGCACGCTGAAAGACGGCTCTGTGCTGGAATTCCACGATACCCTGAAAAATGTGATGAAAAACCTGGACAACCGGTTTTTTCACTGCCACCGGTCTTATATTGTGAATGTCCGTGAAGTGAGGTCGCTGGAGAATGAAAAGCAGTATTACTCCGTCATGATGAATGACGGAAAGGTCTGCGATGTCTCAAAACCAAACTGGAAAGAGCTGATAAGCCGTGTTAAAGCATGATCTGCAATGGCCTTCGATTGAGGCTGTATTCCAATCCATAGCATTACCGCTTTCGGATCATCCCGTGAATCGGGCTGCAAACGAAGGACTGTTGTTACCATTGTGTTCATTTGCCGGGCTGATGTTCCTGACGGTATCGCTGGTGTGCCTGTATACCGCCCTGAATAAACGGAAAAAGCTTTTGGAGCTTCAAAACAGGCAGTATGAACAGCTGATTGAATATACCGGAATCATTGAGAACCTTTATGAGAACATCCGCAATCAGAAACATGATTTTCTGAATGTCCTGTTTTCGATCAAGGGATATGTGGAAGGCGGTCAATGGGAAGAATTCGGCAGTCTTTACCGCTCGATCCTGAGGGAATACAATGAGACAACACCCGGAAATGTTCTTTTCAATCTGAAACGGATTCAGCATGCGGGGCTGAAGGGAATTCTGGGGTTCAAGCTGAACCATGCCCTCTCGCTGGGAATCACGGTGCATTTGAATATTTTTACCCCGATAGAAATTCGCAATATCGATCCCCTTGTGCTGTGCAGGGTGATTGGAATATTGGCGGATAATGCCGTTGAAGCCGCGTGCGATTCACAGGAAAAAGAAATTCACATTGCCATGGAAAGCGACAATGTGAATACCTCGGTCATCATTTCAAACACCTATAAGGTTAAACCTGATTTGACCCAGCTGGATAAACGCGGGTACTCTACAAAAGGAGCCAAAAGAGGCGTTGGATTATACAATGTGAAGCAAATCCTGTCACGTAACCCATCCCTGTCATTAGAAACATCCCTGGAAGACAATCTGTTTTTTCAGGAGCTCGTTATCACCCAATAGACGTACTTTGCAAGGGTTACGGAAGCACTATCACTTTGTTTTCAGCAGACTCCCGATATAACACGAAGCGGTTCCCGATAACTTGAACAATTTCGGCCTTCACAGTCTCTGCCAGCTGTTCGCAGGCTTCTCTGGCTTCAATGCCGGAATTTTTCAAAACGTTTCCCTTCACAAGCTCCCGCGCTGTCAATGCGTCGTCCACCTGTTTAACCATATTATCTGAGATTCCATCTTTCCCAACCTGCAGGATAGTGGGAATCGAATTAGCAATTCCTCTTAAATAGCTGCGCTGTTTTCCTGTAAGCATTATATATAATCCTTTCCGTGTGCACACGGCACATACTCTTCCCCTTAGGGCACATATTCAAACTCGGTATCCTCGCCGACCCTTACCGTATCGCCCTCCCGAATACCCTTTTCTTCGAGTGCGCTGATGACACCCTTCTGACGCAGCGCTCGCTGGAAATACTGCAGCGATTCCCGGTCTTCAAAGTTGATACCGCGCAGAATTCCACGAATCCAGGGACCGTCCACCACATATACATCATCTTCCACTTCCACCGTAAAGGGTTCTTCTGTTTCAGCCTTATAGAGCATTTCCTTTGGTGCAGGCTCATAAACAATGGGTTCGGGCAGGCTTTTCACCTGTTCATAAACATAATTGACCAGTTCATGCACCCCGGTTCCGGTGGCGGCGCTGATGGGAAACACCCTGTAACCAAGCTGTTCCATGGAACCCGTAAAGCCCTTCAGTACATCAGGGTTTGCCAGAACATCCACTTTATTCGCAGCGATGATCTGCGGGCGTTTCGCCAATTCGGGGTTGTACTTTTCCAGTTCACCGTTGATGGTATGGAAATCTTCAATAGGGTCCCTTCCATCCAGGCTGGCGATATCGATCACATGAATGAGGATTCTGGTTCGTTCCACATGCCGTAAAAAATCATGCCCCAGTCCGATGCCCTCATGAGCGCCTTCAATCAGCCCTGGAATATCGGCCATGACAAAGCTTTCTCCTTCACCCATCGAAATAACCCCAAGATTGGGCGAAAGGGTGGTGAAGTGGTAATTGGCAATCTTTGGCCTGGCGGAGGATACCGCCGAAAGAAGCGTGGACTTTCCGACATTTGGGTAGCCTATCAGGCCTACATCGGCCAACAATTTCAATTCGAGGATGATCGTTCTTTCTTCGCCGGGAGTGCCGTTTTTGGCGAAATTGGGGATCTGCCGGGTGGAGGTGGCAAAATGCACATTCCCCTTGCCGCCCTTTCCGCCTTTTGCAATGATTTCGGTCTGACCGTCCCTGGTGATGTCAGCCAGAATCAGCCCCGTTTCCTTATCCTTCACGAGGGTTCCGCAGGGTACCCTGATCACCAGATCCTGGCCTTTTTTTCCGAAGCACCTCTTTTGGCCGCCGTCTTCTCCGCGTTCGGCCTTATAGCTTCTGCGATACCTGAAATCGGCCAGGGTTCGCAGGTGCTGGTCGGCCTGGAAGATCAGGTTGCCGCCGTCTCCGCCGTCTCCGCCGTCCGGCCCGCCCGCAGGCACGTATTTTTCGCGGTGAAAGGAAACCCTTCCATTTCCGCCGTCACCGGCCTTAACAGTTATCTCAGCCAGATCTATAAACATTTTTGTTACCCTCCAAGGTTTTTACCCGGGCCCGCAGCCCATGCCCGCGGTATTGTCCGGATTCATCGATTTTACCCGGTTTCCATCTTTTTTAAACAGACAAAAAGGGGACGAACCTCTTCGTCCCCCATAAGCTTTTACCTTTTAACCGTTGATGATGCTGACCTTCTTTTTGTCTCTGCCCATTCTTTCGAATTTAACGGTTCCATCTGCTGTCGCAAATAATGTATCATCTGAGCCGATCCCAACATTGGTACCGGGATGGATTTTGGTTCCTCTTTGTCTGACGAGTATATTTC
>JAEZBW010000169.1 GCA_023426765.1 Bacillota bacterium | reverse complement strand
TGTGAAATGCCGGAATTGGCTGAAGGCCGGTTTGAACACATTTATGTGGAAAGCCCGGAGAATGGCGGAAGAGAGGCTTTATGAAAGAAAAAAAGATACCCGTTTATGAGTTTGTTCTGCGGCTTTTTTTTCCGCCCCGCTGTATCAGCTGTGACTGCCTTTTGCCTGTGAACGCCCGGGGAGTCCTTTGCCGTGACTGTGAAGAGGATATTTCGGTACTGAAAAAACGTGATTTTTCAAACCCCGCAGGTGACAGCATCGGAAGGATTATTTCGGCTTTCGATTATGAACGCGGAATCCGTAAAGCCATCCACAACCTGAAATTCAATGACAGACCGGGGAATGCGGCCGCATTAATCAGTCTGGCGCTGCCCCGGGTCAAACAATTTTTGTTTGAAGAGATACCCCCCTGTGCCAAATCGCCGAAATATGATATAATTATTCCAGTACCTATCCATTTCAGGAGAAAACAACAGAGGGGCTATAATCAATCGGAGCTTTTAGCAAAAAACCTGGCGAAACAAACCGAATTGGCTTACTGTTCGAAGGTTCTTGCGAAAAGCCTGAATACTCCTCCGCAAAGCACCCTGGGGCGGGGAGAGAGGTTAAGAAACCTGAAGCAGGCTTTCCGCGTGAAACATCCGGAGCTGATATCCGGAAAACGCGTTCTCCTGGTGGATGATGTGATGACGACCGGCAGCACGCTGGAGCATTGCGCAAGGGTGCTGACCGATGCCGGAGCCGCACAGGTCGATGCTTTCGTCGTTGCGGTTCGCAGAAAGGTTCAGTTTGATTAATTTTATGAGGAGGTGTGCAAATGCCTGAAATCCGATATTGCAAAGTATGCAGAAAAATGTTCCAATACGTCACCGGACCTCAGCTTTGCCCGGCTTGCAAGCAGATTGATGAAGAGGAATATGAAAAAGTCAGAACCTTCCTCAGAGACTTTCCGGGGGCAAATATGAAGGAAGTATCCGACAATACCGGCGTGAGTCCCAATAAGATCAGCCGCTGGCTGAAGGAAGAGCGTTTGGAGGTCAGCGAAGGAAGCCCGGTAGCGCTGAACTGTGAAAGCTGTGGCGTCAGGATACGCAGCGGCCGCTTTTGTATTGAATGCTCCAAGGGTCTGGCCCGGGAAATGATGAACGCAGGCCGTGAATTAAAAGAGAGCCTTGGGAAAACGCAGGACAGAAGCAGTAGTCATGACAAGGATGACTTTGGGTTATACTACAAGCACAGGGATGAAAGCGGAAAAGGCTGAGGCCCTTTGTGGGATAATTTCCGATTAAAAAAATCCTTTCCGAGCCGGCTCCGGGAGACCGTTCGGAAACATGCTTGTTCCCAGAATATCATGCTTTTAACACTTTACGTGAGAGAGTCTCCGATTAAAAAAATCCTTTCCGAGCCGGCTCCGGGAGACCGTTCGGAAACAAGCTTGTTCCCAGGATATCATGCTTTAATACTTTTTATGGGATAATCTCCGATTAAAAAATCCTTTCCGAGCCGGCTCCGGTCTCGGAAATTTTTTGAGGAAAAATATATTACTGCTTTTTTGGGATTATGGAAACTGCCGTCAGCATCATGCTGCGCGAAGAAAGTAGTATATACCCAAAAAATAGGACCATAAAACAGCGGGAAATTTCATTTTTGGCATAAATTAATCCAATTAAAGTGACGATACTATTTGTGAAGATACAAAAGATAAAACTCATAGAGTAAGGGGTACTGCTGCTATGTGTGAATAGAGACGTATACAGGAGAGAGGGATTTAAAATGAAGATCTGGGGAGACAATCCCAGGGTGTCCGGAGTTTACAACCAGACCACCCCGGTTGGAAAAGTGAACAGGCAGGAAAAGGTTTCATCCCGGAAGGACGAATACCAGGTTTCCAACCAGGCCAGGGATTACCAGTCCGTCATGAAAGCGTTGCGGAACATACCGGACATCCGGCAGGACAAGGTTAACGAATTATCCAGGAAAATCGAGACGGGTGGTTACAAGGTTGAAGCCCGGGATATTTCCGAAAAGATTGTCCGTAAGCTTTCCGGGAAAGAAGACTAAGGGTATGAAAACGAAAGAGAAATGGAACGGGATAACAGAAATATTCAGGTTATCCCGTTTTATTTTGTCACCGATATATATGATAAGAAACCTTATTTGCAACGGAGGAAACCAATGATCAACCAGGTCTGGATCGACAATCTGATAAAGGTGCTGGAATATGAAAACAAGCTGTACAACCAGCTTTATTCGATTGCAGAAGAAAAAACCGGGTTTATCGTGAAGGGTGAAGTTGAAAGCCTGCAAACCCTTGTGGGAAAAGAACAAAAACTCGTCGGTGAATTGAACAAGCTGCAGGATGTCAGGGAACAAATTCTCGGGCAGGTTGCAAAAACCATCGGAAGAAATCCGCAGGAACTAACCCTTTCACAGCTTGCAGAACAGCTGCCCGTCGAACAGGCTGAAAAGCTGATCCCGATCAGGGACAAACTGAAGGAAGTCGTCGGCAAATTAGCTGCAAAGAATGATCTGAACCAGCAGCTGATACAAAATGCTTTGGAATATGTGGATTTCTCCCTGAACCTTTTAACCCAGCCTGCACCGCAAACTCCGCAGTACGGGCGGAAGGGGAATGAAACCGGAACCAAAGGCAGGGGTATTTTAGATATCAAGTATTGAAACAGCAGGCGAAAACCGTCCTGTTTCATTGTAAAGTTTATAGATAGTTGAAGGAACAGAGGAAGGAGGTGTTTCAATGGCGATTAATTTTATCGGGCTGGATACGGCCGTATCGGGCATGCACAGCAACCAGAAGTCCCTGGAAGTGACAGGGCACAACATATCCAACCTGTCTACCCCGGGGTATACCCGGCAGCAGGCTGTGTTACAGACCGCCCAAACCCGCCCTGTCGCCAACACCTGGCTTGAGATGGGCACCTCCGTGCAGGAAATCCGCCAAATCCGGAATACCTTCCTGGACAATATCTACCGCAGAGAAATGAACGGTTACGGATATTGGGAGGCCCGTTCGAACAGCGTTAAAGACCTGGAAGCCATCCTCGGAGAACCCATGCTGGATGGCCTTCAAAGCACGCTCAATGATTTCTGGGATGCGTGGCAGGAGCTTGCAAAGAATCCCGACAGCCTTACCGTTAGAGCCCTGGTGAGGCAGCGGGGTGAAGCGCTGGCTTACCATATGAACCATATGGGTTCACAGATCAACAAGCTCCAGGATGATATCAATACTGAAATCATCAAAAGAATTAATGAGGTTAATGATATAACCAGCAAGATTGCCAAATTGAATATCACCATCGCAAAGGCCGAAATTGCCCAAAACAAGGCCAACGATTATTATGATCAAAGAAACCATCTGGTGGATCAGCTTTCCAAGCTGGTTCAGGCGGAGGTCAGAGAAAACCCGGATGGTCAGATGGATATCATTGTTGGCGGCTATTATCTTGTGACGAAAGCCAAAAGCACCAATCTTGTGGCTTCACAGAATGCTTCGTTGTCCCACTTTGTCACACCAAGGGTAGAAGGCCTGAATGTGGCCCTCGATGTGGGGGAAGGCGCACTGAAGGGTTTGCTGGAGTCAAGGGGACAGGTCAGCGGCGCAAAGGGTAGCTTTGATAACGGAACACCAAACACAACGGCAGATGTCACCTTCGCAGTAGATATATCTTCCGCGGTACATCTGGGCAGTCTCCAGGCGAACGCGGCCAGTTACATACAGGAACTGAAAGACAGAGGAATCAACTATAACCTCCGTCTGATTACATACGATGGAAGCGGGGTAATCTCCAACACAAACTTTGCTGCCGATCAGACTGGTTTTATCAACGCGCTGAACAGCCTGACAGCTACCGGCAACAGCGATGCAGATTTTGGAGACGTCGTGACCGAACTGGCGGGAACCTCTCCTTTCATTGCGAATGCAAACCGATATGTATTTACATATACCGCCGAAAGCATCAACGGGAACGGGGTAACCACATCTGATGCCGATGTTAATCAGTATGTGAATGTTTTGAAGGCAAACAAACTGAAGGTTTCGGTAATCACTTCTCCTTCCGAGTTTGCAGACGGAGACCCCATGGAGCAGGGCTGGGACACAATCACCAAGGCAACCGGCGGAAGCTTGTATGACATTGCAACGCCTCCTGCGGATCTCGCCCGTATGTATGCCCAGATGGGCACGGATACTGCGATCGATGTTAATAAGGGGATTGTCACCGTGGATGACTCGCTGGACATCATCTCTTCACTCAGGAAGATGCTTAATGGGGTAATCAATGTGGTTGCCAGGGAAGTCAACCGCCTGCAGCTTAGCGGTAAAACCCTGCTGGGTACCGATGGCGTCCCGTTCTTTGAACCCATTGAATCTTCCATTCCAATGGAAATGGGAAATATCCGTGTATCCACTGCGATGAAGGATTTGAATAATATCGTAGCCTCAGCCAGTGGTTCCAATGGCGACAACTCGATAGCGCTGACCGTCGCAAATCTGCGCAATCAAACACTGATGAAGGGGTTAAGCCAAACCCTCAGCATTGATGATTATTATCAGAATATCATTCTGCGGGTCGGAAACATGGGTCATATCGCGGAGCAGACGGCAATAAACCAACAGGCCCTTGTTCAAGCCGCTGATAATGACCGGCAGACAGTTATGGGTGTTTCCCTGGATGAAGAAATGAGCAACATGATCCGATTTAAATATGCGTACAACGCTGCTACCAAAACCATCAGCATGATCAATGAGATGCTGGACACGCTGATTCACCGGACAGGAATTGCGGGCAGATAACATATGACAGTTGATTTTATCATCTGAAGCTTCACTATCCTTCCCGCTGACTAAAAGGAGCGTATTATGAACAACACCACCTTTATGGGCCTGGATATTGCCACCAGAGGCCTTTATACCGCACAACGGGGGCTTACCAATGTAAGCCACAATATAGACAATATCAATACTCCGGGTTATTCCCGCCAGACTTTGCAGCAGCAGGCCGCAAGGCCCATGATGGCTGCCGACGGCAGCGGCATGCTGGGAACCGGTGCAGAAGTGACAGGCGTAAAACGTGTCAGGGATGAATATCTGGATACGAAATACCGCAGTGAAGCGCAGAATTTGGGTGAATGGGATGTTAAGAACACCCTGCTGGAAGAAATGCAGGCTATGTACAACGAGCCTTCTGAAAGCGGCTTCAATACTGTTTTAAACGAGTTTTACGATAATCTGCAACGTCTGGCTACCGATCCTTCAAGCCTGTCTGTCAGGGCTGCAGTGAAAGAAAAGGCCATTGCCGTGACGAAGTATTTCAACAGTGTTGCCACACATTTTGAATACCTGCAAAACGATGCGAACAACCTTATTTATGCCAAAGTGAATGAAATTAACTCGCTGGCGGATCAAATTGTCAAGTTGAACCAACAGATCTACAATTATGAGATTACCGGAAATACCGCCAACGATTTGCGGGATCAGCGCGGAAACCTTGTAGACAAGCTTTCAAGGCTTGTCAATATTCAGGCGTACGAAACGGTAACCGGTAAACTGCCCAACGGACTGGATGATTTGCGTTTCAGCGTGACCATCAGCGGCAAGGCCCTTGTGGATCATACGCAGGTATCCCATATTGCTACCGAACAGCGCAGCAGCAAACTAAATGAGGAAGATATTGAGAACCTGTATGACCTTAAATGGGCAGACGGCAACAAGCTGATCATCAAATCAGGCGAACTGAAGGGCTATCTGGATATCAGGGACGGGAACGACGGCCTGAATGGAAGCGCCGATTACAGGGGGATTCCCTATTATCAGCGAAAGATGAATGATTTCGTCCGGGTTTTTGCAAGAACCTTCAATGAAGGGATTGTGGATACCGGCGGAGACGGCAGTTTAGACAAGGTAAACGGACATGTGGATGGATATACCCTGAATTCCCAGCCCGGGGATCCCGCCGCAGGCATCCGTTTTTTCACCATGCTCGACGAGTATGGAAAACCGGTAAGCAGCTCAGTTTTTGCAGCAGGTGCCGGAGCAGCAGCGGACGATCCGCTGACAACGGGCGCAAATGAATATTATGATGCTATGTATCGGCAGATAACTGCAAAAAACTTCTCCATCAGCAGTGACGTTTATGATAACCCAAGCAACAATATCGCCACATCAAACAGGCCGGGAGAAGTGGGGAATATTGAGAACCTGCGATCCATCATGGGCTTACGCCACAACAATTATATGTTCATGGAAGGAAGCCCGGAGGATTACGTGAAAACGATCATCTCCAGCATGGGCGTTGACGGACAGCAGGCGAAGGCCAATCTGGACAATCAAAGCATCATGACCAGGCAGATTGACACCCGAAGGCAGTCCATCTCAGGCGTATCCATCGATGAAGAAATGGGAAATCTGGTGCGTTACCAGCACGCTTATAATGCAGCAGCCAAAATGATTCAGACCTATGCAGAGATATTGGATATCCTGGTGAACAGGCTGGGAATTTGATTGTAGAAAACAATGACGGGTAACGGGTGACGGAGATGCTGATTTAAAGCTGTAACCCATACCCGCAGAACGGAGGTATATTATGCGCATCACAAACAATATGCTGATCAATAACATGATCTCAAACCTGAATACAAACCTGAACCGCATGAACAAATATCAGAATCAGCTGGCAACCGGCAAGAAAATCACCCTTCCGTCGGATGATCCCATCGTGGCTTCCCGTGCGCTAAAGCTGCGAACGGATGTTGCGGAGATTGAGCAGTACCAGAGGAATGTGGATGATGCCACTTCCTGGATGGAGATCACCGAAACTACACTGGCACAGATGGGCCAGGTTATGCACAGGGTCCGCGAACTGACGGTACAGGGAAGCAATGGAACATCAACCCCGGAGGATCTCAATAAAATAAAGCAGGAAATTGATCAACTAAAAATGCAGATGACCCATCTGGCGAATACTACCTATGCAGGCCGTTATATTTTCTCGGGGTTTAAAACCGATAAACCATTGATGGATGATAATGGTGTCTTTCTGATAGATATTAC
>JAEZBW010000159.1 GCA_023426765.1 Bacillota bacterium | reverse complement strand
TGTAGCCGGAAACCACCGAGGCCACGCCGGGCAGTTTTTCCATATCCGCTTCCACGCACCAGAAACAGCCGCCGGCCAGGGTGGCCACGGCGAGGTTGGGGGCTTGGGTCTCCATGGGCGCCTCCTTGGCGGCCGGGGGCGAGGCGGCGGCCGTAAAAGCCGCGCCCAGACCCCAGGCGATGCAAAAGATGCAGGTGATAAGGACGACTGCGACGGGTTTCTTGTCGAACATGGCGGCACTCCCTGGCTCCGTGCGGGCGACGGCGGCGGGCCGCCGGAATGCGCCGGACGGAGCACCATGGAACCCTACCGGAAAAAGGGCGGCTTCGTCGATGGCCGAAAGGCCGGCCAAGGTGGAAAAAAACAGTCAGGCGTTTCGCAAGGGATGGGCGCGGGCGGCGGCCAGCACGGCGGCCAGGGCGGCCTCGGCCTGGGCATGGCTTTGGCGGCAGGCCTCGGCGTCGCCGGTTTGGCAGACGGTCAGCAGGGCGCGCATGGCCTGGCCCAGAGTCTCAGCCCGCAGTGGTCCGGCCATGCCGGCCAGATCGTGGGCCAGTCCCGAGGCGGCGGCGACGTCGCCGCGCTGGACGGCGGCGGCCAGCTCCCGCCCCTTGGGTTCGGCCAGTTCCACGAACAGGCCGAGGAGTTCGGCGGCGAACTCCAGGCTTCCCTTGCGGGAGAATTCCGACAGGTCCAAAACGGTCTGGGCTTCGGCGGGCTGGGCTGCCCGGCCGGTCCGTCCCTCGACCGCCCGGGCCATGGCCAACAGCAGATCCCGGCCACGAACCGGTTTGGCCACGTGGTCGTCCATGCCGGCGGCCAGGCAGCGTTCCCGGTCGCCCTGCATGGCAAAGGCGGTGAGCGCGAGAATCGGCACATCCGGCGAATTGGCCGGGGTGCATTGGCCGTCGCGGATGGCCCGGGTGACGGCCAGACCGTCCATGTCGGGCAGCTGCACGTCCATGAGGATGCAGTCCACGGTCTGGGAGGCGGCCAGGGCCAGGGCCTGGCCGCCATCGGCGGCGGCCAGGGGCATGTGCCCGTTTTTGCGCAGCAGATGGAGCAAGTATATGCGGTTGACGTCGTTGTCGTCGACGACGAGAACGGTCAACGGCGGCAACACTGGGAGCGGATTTGACTCATCCATACGACACCTTCCCGCAACGCGCCGGCTTGGGCCGGACCTTTCCGGAACAACGCGGATTCCCTAGCATGCCGTGGAGCACCTGACAAATTGGCCTTGAGGTGAGTCTATTTTTTGTGGATCATCTCCCGGATGTTTGCTTTTGCGCCCAAGGATGGCTACCTGCCGAGAGGGAGGCAATGCGGCCATGACGGCACCCGTGCTTGCTGCGTCTTGCGACGTCCTGATGCGTCGGGCCGCGCCCGATGGAACCTTTGCCGTGGCCGAGGGGGCGGCGAGCCGTCCCGACGCCACGGCCTGGGCGGCCATGGCCCTTTTTGCCGCCGGCCTGGCCCCGGAACTGGTCGCCGCCGCCCGCTCCGCCCTGGCCGCCGCCCAGTCTCCCGACGGCCGGCTGGCGCTGGCTCCCGAGCGTCCCGAGGCCGCTTGGCCCACCTCCCTGGCCCTTCTGGCCTGGTTGCCGGACCCGGCCCGGGCCGAGAACGTTTCCCGGGCCGCGGCTTGGCTTTTGGCCCATCCGGGCAGCCATTGGCCCAAAAGTTCCGAGGAACAGGCCGTCATCGGCCATGACACGAGCCTTCGCGGCTGGACCTGGATCGACGGCACCCACTCCTGGGTGGAGCCGACCTCCCTGGCCATGCTGGCCCTTGGGGCCTTGGCCGCGCCGCCGGCCGCCGCCCTGGCCGAGGCGACCCGCCTGCTCCTGGACCGCCAGTTGCCGGACGGCGGCTGGAACTACGGCAACACCCGCGTCTTTCGAAACACCCTGCTGCCCGTGCCCGAGTCCGCCGGCCATGCCCTGGCCGCCCTGGCCGGCCGGGCCGCGCCCGGCGACGTGGCCGCGAGTCTGGCCTATCTGCAAGGACCGGAGTGCGCCGTGGCCACCCCCCTGGCCGCGGCCTGGCGGGCCTTTGGGCTTGGGGCCTGGGGGCTGGCCGGGGAGGGCGAAGCGGCCCTGTGCCTGGCCGCCCTGGAGCGCCAGTCGCGCTACGGCCCCTACGACACCCCGCAACTGGCCCAATGCCTGGCCGCCGCCGTCAGCCGGGGCCGGTTCGCCGCCCTGTTCGGAGGTCCCCCGTGAGTCCGTCCGACGCCGAGAAGCCCGCCAGCGGCCTGACTCGCCGCCAGGCCGTCAAGCTGGCCGCCGCCGCCGGTCTCGCCGCCGCCGGCGGGCTGGCCGCGCCGACCCTTTGGCGCGAGAAGCCCGGGGCTGAGGTTTTCGTGGCCAAGGCGGCCGGCTACGACGCCGGTCTGGCCGACGTCGTGGGTCGGGGACTGGCCGAACTCGGGGTGAAGCCGGCCGAGATCGCCGGCAAGCAGGTGCTCGTCAAACCCAACCTGGTCGAACCCCATGCCGGGGCCGGCCACATCAACGTCCATCCGCTCATGGTGCGGGCCGTGGCCGAGGCCTTCTTGGCCCTGGGCGCGGGGGCGGTGGTCGTGGGCGAGGGCGCCGGCCATCGCCGCGACGCCTATCTGGTGCTGGAAGAGTCGGGCTTGGCCGAGGTGTTGGCCGAGGACCGGCTGGCCTTTTACGATCTCAACAGCGGCCCGGTGGCCCGTCGGCCAAACGCCGGCGGCTGGAGCAAGCTTGGCGATCTGTGGCTGCCGGGCCGGCTCCTGGCCGCCGATATCGTCGTGTCCCTGGCCAAGATGAAAACCCATCACTGGGCCGGGGTGACGCTGGCCATGAAAAACCTGTTCGGCGTCATGCCCGGCGTGGTCTACGGCTGGCCCAAAAACGTCCTGCATTTCGCCGGCATCGAGCCGTCGATCCTGGACATCAACGCCACCGTGCACCCGGACTTCGCCATCATCGACGGCGTCGTCGGCATGGACGGCGACGGTCCCATCATGGGCGACCCCGTGGCTTCGGGCGTGATCGTCATGGGC
>JAEZBW010000130.1 GCA_023426765.1 Bacillota bacterium | reverse complement strand
AATATTGAACCGTCCTGCAGGAATATTATCTCATATGTACCGCAAGGAAATACTTTGTTTTCAGGAACGATTCTTGAAAATATTAAAACAGGCAAGCTGGATGCTTCTATGGAAGAAGTGGAGCAAGCCCTTAAGGATGCCAGTGCATATGATTTTGTTATGGAACTGAAAGATAATGTACATTCTGTTATCGGCGAACGGGGAATAGGGTTGTCAGAGGGACAAGCCCAAAGGATTGCCATAGCCAGAGCAATGATAAGAAATGCCCCAATTTTAATCCTGGATGAAGCAACCTCGGCGTTGGATGAAGATACAGAGCTAAAAATACTGAATACAATAAAAACAAAGAATCCCAGGCCAACATGCTTGCTCATCACTCACCGTCCAACAGTTTATAACCTGACAGACAGAGTATTAAGATTAAAGGATGGAATGCTCGAAGAAAAAGAACATAAGTTGCCATATATGGAGTAATGACGACATAAAGTATATACAGCAGTTAAGATTTTATGTAAAAGCGGAGGATTAACCATGAACGGCCCAAAACAGAGTAATGAAGTCGATTTAAGAGAACTGTTTAAATTACTTTTCAGAAGATGGTGGATTATTGTATTATGCATACTATTAGCAACCGGTGTAACAGGATTTGTATCCTTCACGATGCTGCCGGATATATATGAAGCGGAGTCATCTTTGTTTATCGGAAAAGAGAAAGGCGTCATAGATTCGATCAGCCTCACTACAATAGCAATGAACACCCAATTGGTACAGGACTATTTAGGGATTGTGAAATCAAGATCAGTTTCTGAAGAAGTTGTTAAAGAGCTTGGAATTGATATATCACCGCTTGCAGTACGATCGGGAACTACTGTTACTGCCGCTGAAGGCTCAAGATTCTTCACGATCAAATTCCAAAGTACCGATCCGCAGATGGCAGCGAATGTTGTGAACAAAATAAGCCAGGTATTGATTAGAAAAGCTGAAGAAATAATTGAAGTCAAAAACATTCAAGTGATAGATTCCGCACTGGTTCCCGTCTACCCAACAAAGCCAAACAGAGTATTGAATGTTCTGATTGCCGGTGCTATCGGATTCGTTTTTGGTATCCTGATTATTCTCCTTGTCGAGTTTATGGACTATACGTTTAAAAAGCCTGATGATGTAGAAAGAATTTTAGGTTTGAACGTAATAGGAACAATACCGAAATTTAAAGGTGAAAATAGAAGCAGGAAAAAAAGTGAACTGAAGAGAGGATAATAATGATGGAAATGAAAAGCCATAAAGTAACAAAAAACATGATAGCGTATTTGGATCAAACATCTGCTGCTGCAGAATCATACAGGGCTTTACGCACCAACCTCCAGTTCGCTTCCATTGATAAAAAGATTAAAACCATTGTGATTACCAGCCCTGGCGTCGCTGAAGGTAAAACGGCAACTTCATGCAATCTGGCTATTACAATGGCAAACGTAGGCTGTAAGGTTTTATTAATAGATGCCGACCTTAGAAAGCCTGCAGTGCATAAGGAATTTAAATTGTCAAATAAGCTCGGGCTGGTTAACCTTTTAATGAATGAAGCAGAGTTCGATAAAGCTTTGCAGGTTTTCAGCGACATTCCGAATTTAACTATCCTAACGTCCGGAACAATGCCTCCAAATCCTGCTGAAATCATTGCAAGTACAAAGATGAAAGAGTTATTGGAATACTTCTCATCAAACTACGATTATGTAATTATAGATTCACCCCCTGCAGGATATGTATCGGAGAGTGCTATCCTTGCTAACCTTGCCGACGGCACCATATTAACCATTTCAGCCGGCGAGACCAATATCGCGCTTGCCAAACAGGTCACCAGAATGCTGAAAAATGTAGGTGTTAATATTTTAGGTGTTGTTATGACGAAATTAAGCATTGATAAGCATAATTTTTATCAGTACTATTAGAATCATTCATTATGATAAACTGGGAGAGGTATTTTGCGTAATTTTTTCAACAGCTTTTTTTTCAAGAGCTTAATATTGGTCTCCATACTCGTTCTCATCTATATTTTCTCCACCGTCACAGATAATGCGGTTGAAGCTTCGACAGACTACTCAGGTGTCTCATCAAAACTGGATTTGGAAGCTTCACCGTTACAAATGGAAGAGTTGAACTACTTCTTTGATTCACAAAGCGGTAACCTTCAAACAAACGCTTACTCAGCTTATTTTAATGGTGAGAAGGTCACCCTGAAGTTTATAAAGGAACAGGAATCCAGATATATCGAATTTGATGAACTGAATAATTACATAAACAAAAGGTACAAGGTTCAGAAAGCAGAACCGGGTAATGTTGGTTATATACAGGAACAGCAGGCAAAATGTAAGGAATACGGTATTTATACCTCTGAGGTGGACTATATTTCAGTTTGGGCAAATTCATCATTTTTCAATTATTACTTATTAGAAGCTGTTTATGATGATAACTTCTTAGATGCAATACAGCTTAAAGCTTCAGAAGTTTTAACCATAAAGGCTTTTACAGAAGTTAAGGACAAGGCGATTCAGTATTTACGTTATAATAATGCTGCAGAGCTGATCAATGATAACAACTTAATCCTGAAGCATTTCGACATTGATTATTTAGCTAAGTTTCTTCTGGTCATTCAAGAGAATAATGGCGATTTTAGCAGTCATACTGGCGGATTTATTTATAATGAACGAAATAAAAAGCTTTATCCCGTTTATACATGCATCAGCAATACTGCCGATCAATTAGCATGGCTGCAGGTAAAGATAGAAAAAAATTCAGCCGTTCAGAAGCTTGTCTCTCATCATAAGGGAAAGACAAGTCCTGATTATGATGCGTTACTGAACGAAATGAACAATTCAATTACCAGAAGCAATGTGTACAAATATTATCAGGATGAAGTTTTTGATTATCCGCTGATGATTAATGATAAACATACAAACTTAAAGGCAATTGGAGAGGGAAACAATGTAATCATAAAATCCGGAGAATATATTTTTAACGAAGACTTAATTATACCTGCCGGGTGTAATCTCATCATTGAAAATGGAACCACTATAAAGCTTCAGCCCAGTGCATCCTTTATAGTGAACGGCGCTATGCAAATTGAAGGTAAAGAAGGCTCTCCCGTTACCATTGAAGCCACTGATGACAATAATGGTTTTAGCGGGATGATTATCAATGGATTTTACCAGGAAAAAAGCGAAATAAATTATCTGATATTCAAAAACAGTCTTGGTAAAACAGAGCGGAAATCCGGTTTGATCATAAACAATTCGGATATACGCTTTAATCACTGTATTTTTAACAGTAACTTTTCAACGACTGTAATAGAGGCCAATCAAAGCAATTTGGAACTGAATAACTGTGAATTCAGAAACAATTATGGTCGCCTGATGGATCTGAATCAATCGGCTTCCAACATTGAAGCATTAAGTATTAAAAGCATATCAGACAAATCGTACAACAAATTTAATACTTATAAGTCTGTGATGACATTATCTGGCGTTAAGTGCGAAAACACAACAAATGTATTTATAACATCGGAGCATTCCGTTATATACTGTCAAAAACTTGACATTGATGAATGTGATACCTTCATCACTGAAAAGGGTGGAAACAGAATTCTGGTAGATAACAGTAAAATCCGCCAGGCAACTGTTCTATATGAAACAAAAAACAAAGAGAATGAAAATTCTGTTATATTCACGGGAATGAACGAATATGCATCTTATGAGCAATATCAAAAAACAAATGGAAATGTATTTTTTTCTTCAGCAGATATTTTTATCAATGCAAGAGAAGAAGATGTCATTGATCTCTTAGCTTCAGCCAGGGTGCAGGCAGACCAGGGTATTGGGCTTGAGGAGTTTCGAATCAATAATAGTCCTGCTATCATCGATGATGAAAACAAAATAATTTATGTAAAAAATGTTTCTGTTATCAATCCCTTACAAGTCCAATTTGTTTGTACGAATTCAGAAACAAACCTTCTTATCGACGGTGAAGACTTTTTATCAGGAAACACCCTGAGTATAATGAATACAAATGAAAAAGTTATTTTCGAATCACTGGAATTGAAATACAACAATCTGATCGAACAGTACAGATTATATATCGCTCAGGATAATACACCCATTGTTGACATTTTAGAATATGGAACGGTTGACCTTGAAAATATTGATTCGAAATATATCTTTTTAGGAGTCAATGATAGCATCAGGGTTGTCAATGGTGTTCAGGAGCCGTTAAAAAGCACATATGCTCAAGATATCAGGGAGCATAATTTAAACAAGAAATTAGACATTGGGGCCAATACTCTCAGGGATAATTTCATCATCAGGAATGTTGCTGATATTGAGGAAGCTGCAGTTATAGAGAAGATGTCAAACAATAGCAAAGGTATATTCAAAAGCAATGTTATGATTAATATTCTAAGAAACGGTGTTTCAGAAAGCCTTGGATTGTTGTCTGAAAAACTAAATGATGAATCTCTGACCAATGATGATAGCATGCGAACCATTCTTTTGTATGAAAGAGTAAATCAAAATGCTAATTTCAGGAATGATAACACTGACTTCACTTTTTACCAAAAAAGTTTCAAGAAGATTAATATGGTTCAACCCGCAAGTAAAAAAGAAGATCCGTTATACCGTTTTCATAATGGTTTAATACAGCGGGATGATTCCGTAGATACCGTAGGGGAGAACTATACCACACTTGATAAGTTGATTGAATGGGTTGCAAATACAGATCAGAATCAATTCAATGCTGAGTATGGGAAGTATTTCGATTATATTAATCTTGTCGATTTCGTATGGTCTCAGATATTGTTCGGAGACTTTCATTGGGTAATTTATCAGGAAAACAGCCACTGGTTGTTTTCATCATATGTGAACAATCATTTGATAGTTGATATTGATAATGCCAAAGGAAACAACCGGCTTGTCGAGCTAGCTTTAAATAACTCGGAAATAAAAAACAGCCTAAGGGAAAAAATTAATTTCCTTTATGGAATCATAAGTGATTCAAATATTGATTCTGCCAGGAGAAATGAAATTCTAATAAAGCTTGGTATCCTTTGGGAGAGACTTAATTAGACATGACAATATGGAAAAAATTAGTATATGTTATTATTCTATACGGTATATTGATTGGTATCATTTTTGTGAGTAATGACCCCGCCTTATTTGGGAAAGCTGATCTGCCTTATGCCATTGATTTAAGCACATTGACCGCTGATGATATTGATTTTGCCATGATGAATATTCAACGCTTCAAAGAGGTAAATGAAGCAGATCTTGCAGTTTATTGTGAATATGCCAATCAATTGTTCATGCTAAAATCCATATCATCTGAGACTTATTTTGATCTGTTAAGAGGGTTCATGGATGAAAAAACCTTTATCAGGCTAAATCGCGTTAACAATATCGAAAATGTTCAGATCATTCAAAACAGGTACTTTAAAACTAAGTTATCACTATTGGAATTACATTATTCAAACCCGGTGCAGCAAAATGATTCTACCGCTATAAACGTCCTAAGAAAATATAACGGGTATGAAGAATATCTTACATATTACTTTACAAGAGATGATGAGCAAAAATTAACCGTTTCCGACATAAAGAGAAAATCCTGAGGATTGACTGCATATGAAAGTATACCGTAATGAGATAAAGCAATACATTAGTTATCTGGAATATTGTCATCTTAAAAACATACTTGCAAAAACAATGAAAAAGGACCGGTTTCAAACCGATGAAAACGGTTACTTCATCCGGAGCTTGTATTTTGACAGTATTCATGATAATGATTTTATAGAAAAAATTATTGGTGTGGAAAACAGAAAAAAAATTCGCTTAAGGATTTATGATCTGAATACTGATAAAGTAAAATTAGAGATAAAAAACAAATATGGAGAATACATGCTGAAGGAAAGCGTGACAATAACCAGAAGTGAAGCGCTTGACCTAATCAGAGGCAATACTTATTGGATGACGGGAAAAGACAATGAAACACTGAACAAGGTTTATTACTACTTCAAAAAAGATTATTACCGGCCATCAATAATAATCGATTATATGCGGGATGCCTATATGTTGGATTTTAATAATATCAGAATCACTTTTGACAAAAATGTACGCACCAGTAAACGATTTGATTCCTTTTTCGATAATAAGGCGGACAATTTCATATGTACAAATCCAGAGACAGTTATCCTGGAGATAAAATATGACAGGCAGCTCCCTTATTGGGTTAAAGAATTATTTTCCTGTTATTCTCCTGATAAGCAGGCAATCAGTAAGTTCTGCATGGGGATTATTAATATACAGAACAAATACATGGGGGATGAAATCAATGAGTATTAGCGGTCTACTTGAGTCGATAATCCAAAACAACAGCATTACCGCCCAGGAAGTGGCACTGAATTTATGTATAACCGTAATTATCGCACTTTTTATTTTCTGGGTGTATCAGGTTACCTACGAAGGTGTCATGTATTCGAGGAATTTCAATGTGACACTTGTAATGATAACGATTGTTACGGCGGTTATCATGATGGTCATCGGAAACAACCTGGCGCTTTCCTTAGGTATGGTTGGTGCGCTGTCCATTGC